>JABDAY010000005.1 GCA_013288895.1 Chlamydiota bacterium
ACTTGTGGCGTACTTACGAGTGTGACCACGGATAGCAGGTGGCCCTTAAAAAATTTTAAAGGTCGGAAAAATCGAACAGCATCAAATAAGTTGAGCGACAAAAAAATCGGAGAAAACTTATTATGAGTTGACAAATTCACATAGCAGGAGAGGCGTCAGCCGTGGGGGATCAGTGCTTTGCACGGCCCCCCTCCGAGCACGCGATTTATCAAAGCGAGATGAAGCTCAAGGGGGTCGCGGGGGCGTGTGGCGTAGCGCACACCACCCGACATGTCTATGTATCGATAAATATCTATGCGTTCACTATGGTTTTATTTGACGCTTACTAGGCTTCTGCGCCGTCAATTTTTTTAAGGGCGAATTTTAAGGACGATTGACTAGCAACTTGGGTTACTAAAAGCTAAAAATTCCATCAGCGCAGAGTGGGGACTCTGCGCTGATGAAATTCGGCCTTCACAAAATAGGAACGTGTCATAATGAAGCATAAACCACGAAATTACAGATAAAATGTTTATGAATTAATGCGTGGAGGACGCGCTCGATGGAAAATTGAAAATGAGACTTTTAACACGAAGCCTTACAAAAGAACGAACCTTTTCTTGCCAGCTTACGAGAGACAGAAACAATTGCGAAGCACCTGACTAAGATGATAAGGCTTCTACGGTAAGGCTATTGTCACTCCTGTGCTAAGCAGGCCATCGGTGTTCACGGCTTGTACGGTATATACATCTGTGACCTTTTTTCTCCTGTTATGATCTTCGTATTTTAAGACCTCTGTTGCTTGTACTGTTCCTATAAGTGTGCCATTGCGATAGATGTTATATTTTACCACACTGGGTGTTGGGCTCGCACACCATGTTATCGTATTATACAGGTCCGTTTGTGTCAGAAATCGGTCTCTCTTTTGGTATCCTCCTATGCACTGTGCCGGCTGCGGCGCAAACTCAAATTTCGCTATAAAAACGTTTTGATTACCTGCAAGTGAGGTTTGGTACGCTCCTGGGGTCGTAGGAAAGTTTGTAGAGGTGGTAGCCCCCGTAACATAGGCATTGCCACTGCTATCCACGGCGATGCCGAGCCCGTCATCAAACCCGTTTCCTCCTAAGTATGTTGAGTAAACAAGGGATCCTCCGGATGGGGATAGTGTGGTTATGAAGGCGCAGCCATAACCGACAGGCTTCATGCTCGGAAATGTGGATTGATATGCTCCTGGCGTCGTAGGAAAGTCTGTAGAGTCGGTATACCCGGTAACGTAGGCATTGCCACTGCTATCCACGGCGATGCCGGATCCGACATCACCTGCGTTCTGGTTTCCGCTTAGGTATGTTGAATAAACAAGGGATTCCCCGGATGGGGATAGTTTTGTTATAAAGGCGCAGGCAGCACCAAGAGGCTTCAAGCTCGGAAATGTGGATTGATATGCTCCTGGCGTCGTAGGAAAGTCTGAAGAGTAGGTATACCCGGTAACGTAGGCATTGCCACTGCTATCCACGGCGATGCTGTTTCCACTATCACTCTCGTCCTGGTTTCCACTCAAGTATGTTGAGTAAATAAGGGATCCTCCGGATGGGGATAGTTTTGTTATAAAGGCGCAGATAACACCAAGAGGCTTCAAGCTCGGGAATGTGGATTGATATGCTCCTGGCGTCGTAGGAAAGTCTGTAGAGCCGGTATACCCGGTAACGTAGGCATTGCCGCTGCTATCCACGTCGATGCCAGATCCGGAATCATTCGCGTTCTGGTTTCCGCTTAGATATGTTGAATAAACAAGGGATTCCCCGGATGGGGATAGTTTTGTTATAAAGACGGAGGCGGCACCAAGAGGCTTCAAGCTCGGGCATGTGGATTGATATGCTCCTGGCGTCGTAGGAAAGTCTGTAGAGGTGGTATACCCGGTAACGTAGGCATTACCGCTGCTGTCCAGGGCGATGCTGTTTCCACTATCAGTCGCGTCCTGGTTTCCACTCAAGTATGTTGAGTAAATGAGGGATCCTCCGGATGGGGATAGTTTTGTTATAAAGGCGCAGGCAACACCAGGAGGCTTCAAGCTCGGGAATGTGGATTGATATGCTCCTGGCGTCGTAGGAAAGTCTGTAGAGCCGGTATACCCGGTAACGTAGGCATTGCCGCTGCTATCCACGGCGATGCTGTTTCCGCCATCACTCGCGTCCTGGTTTCCACTTAGGTATGTTGAGTAAACAAGAGATCCCCCGAATGGGGATAGCTTGGTTATAAAGACGCAGACATTAGGGGTGGGCTTCGAGTTCGGAAATGTGGATTGATATACTCCTGGCGTCGTAGGAAAGTTTCTAGAGGTAGTCTGTCCGGTAACGTAGGCATTACCACCGCTGTCCACAGTGATGCCGAGCCCGTCATCACTCCCGTTTCCTCCTAAATATGTTGAATAGGATAGTATGGGATCGATAATAAGTGTTTTGTTTATATCATAAGCTCCTAGTGTAAATCCGATCTGATTTTGTGCCAATATGATGTAGGCGCCATCTATGGGGATTTTGTTTTTGTGATCCATCTGATAGATGAGGGGTTTTTGCATGTAAACTTCCTGGTTGTCCTGAGTGAGGATTTGGAGGCCTCCGCTTCCGGTTAGGGCTAGTTTGCTCGCTCCTTCTATGAGGAATTGGATGTTTTCCGGGTTCTTGCCGGGTGCGATGCATATATCGTATTCTAGTTGCTGGGAGGTGCCGTAAAAGACGGTGTCTATTCCGGGGTAGAGGTCTTTGTACACTACTTTTGCATAATTGGTGATGTTGGTGTGCCATTGCTCCGGATCGTTTCCGATGAAGTAATTGCTTGTTCCGGGGAGCTCTTGCTCTCCGTTAAGGATGGGGGCCGGTTGGGTTCCTATAAATTGCATTTTTAGTACGGATGGGGGGACGTTTTCTTGGTGTTGCTTGAGTACTATGACGATTTCTTGGGGGGTGAAATACAAGGTGTAGCCTTGGCCTCGGGCTAGATATTTGACACTAGGGTCTGTTTGGCCAACATTTCTTTCAAAGGAAATGGGGAGGTTGAAAAATTGGGCGATGATGTTTGTTTTTGCCGGTAATTTTTTAAAGTGAAATAGAGATATATAGAGTCCTACTGTCAGCATTACGACTGTCGCTACTACTATGCTGATCGATTTTTTACATAACCATTGTGACATAGACATTATTTCCTCCGAGATATGGATGGGTCATGGCTACTTTAGCAGTTAAAGGAATTATGTTGTTTAGAAAGTTTTAGCAACTGAAAGGAAAGCATCCGTCTGGCCCCAGGGGAAAAGGACGGGGAAGGATTTTACTAATTTGTAGCTGGGATCGCAGTCAGATAAAGGATAGCTGATGGTGATTATTCTCGAGGGTTTTTTGGCGGCGAGTTTACGGATTTCATGGTCTTCCAGGCATGTGCCGAAGAGATAGACGATGGAATAGGGACTTAGGTCTGCCTTAAACATGTCGGCTTGAAGGAAGTTCACATTCTGTAGCCCAAGCTTCTGTTTTACCCGCTCTGCTTTTTCTATGAATGCGGGGACCGATTCGATTCCTGTGACTCTACAGCCCACCAGTTGAGAGAGAAACAAGACTCCCCTGCCTCTGCCGCACCCCAAATCTGCAACGTGGTCTTTTGGGCTTAAAGCGCACCCCTCTGCAATTTGTTTAAGAACGGCTAGAGGCGTCTCCCCATAGATCCCCCGACTAAGATGATAGGGGTTTGTAAAGCGGTATTCTTTTGATAGAGCCTTTCTATAAGCTTTAAATGAGGGGAAGGTGTGTTCATCTTTGAAGTTGAAGAGCTTTAACTTAAAATAATCACCAATTAATCTCATGGCCAGGTTCCACAGCTAGGAAGGTTAAAGGGTCGATCCCATCATGCTGCAAGCAATGGAAAAGATCCCAGGGCGGCTGGTGGAAAGGCTCATCTGATAGATTAAAAGTTTTCCAGTGCATCCCCAAGCTGAGTTTTGATCCCACTTCACTATGGATCCTAACGGCGTTTTTGGGCTCAATATGCACGGGAGACATAAATTTCCGCGGAACATAAGTCCCGATGGGGATTAAACTTAAATCCATGTGGCCGAACCTCTCCCCAATCCTTTTAAAATCGTACGGATTGTATCCGGTATCGCCCACAAAGTATAAACGTTTATGGTGTTTGCGGTCTTTAAAAAACTCGACCACCCACCCCGCCCATAATGTTCTGTTCCCATCAAAGAGGCTCCTTCCAGAAAAGTGTTGGGTAGGGACGGCTGTTGCCCTTAGATTGAAAGCTGGGATTTCAATGTCCTCCCACCAGGAGAGTTCCTCAACATGGGTTATGCCCAAATTAAAAAACCATTTTTTCACCCCTTTGGGGACAAGCCACAGGATATCGTTAAACCGTCTATGAAGCTCTAAAACGGTCCATTTATCTAAATGGTCATAATGGTTATGGCTGATAAGAACGATATGGATCTCAGGCAAGTCCCCTAACTCCAGGGGAGGACGATGCCGCCTTTTTGGGCCAATAAAAGGGCAGGGGGAGCATCTTTTGGACCAAATAGGGTCGGTCAATATATTCACCCCATTAATATCGATGAGAAAAGTGCTATGGTTAATCCAGACCGCACGGGGCTTGTCTTCCTCAACCTCCTTATCTGGAATAGGATAAGAGAAATCTTCGGGAGCTTTAGGGTATTCCTTTAGGTCATCATAATAACCTATCTTCCAAAGCATCATATCAATTAGAGTACGACGAGTCTTTTTAATAAACGGATTAATGAATTTCATAGTTTTATACTTTTATAATTATAATAAAAATAATTTTAAAGCAAGAGAAAAGATGGGATTTCATAATATTTCCTTGAATTAAAACGCCAGTTCTGGTAAATTAATATAATCAAATTTTGAACTTAACTTAAGTGTAAAGGAGAGAAGCTAATGTCTATATCTACAGTTGGAGGAGAAAGCTTACCTCAAGAGCCTCAGGCACAAGGAACGCCAGCGCCTCCTCTCGCCATTGATCAATTACCTGATGAACTGCTCATAAGTTGCCTTGGATTTTTGGATGTGAAATCACTTACCACTTGCTCTAAAGTCAGTAGGAGCTGGAAAGCTCTTTCTTCGGCCGAATTCCTCTGGGAAAAATTAGTTGATCGGGTATTTCCGAGAGGTAGGGATTCTATCAGGCCTTTGCAAATAGAAGACTCTCGATCCCTTTTTAAGTATTTACAAGAATGCAAAAAACAAAATTTTACTGAAGTTTGGTCCTTCGAGCATGTTCGGTTGATACGACAGCCTACTTTAGCAGGTAAACCAGCAATTGGAGAAATTACTTTTACGGTAGCAGAAGGAAGCCTCTATAGGAGCGTTCTCAATACAGCAAACGGAGAGAATGACAAAATAAACCAAATGCTCACAAATATCAATCTCCTTGGTTTTCCTGAGAGAGAAGCTTTAGCAGCTGCAATCGAGTCAGCACCTCGTCTTTATGTTGGTGCCCATTTTTCCGTTTTTGACCTTCCACAATTAGTTATAAACATTGGGGTGGCAAGCGCAAATGTGGATACACAAAACAGATTTCTTCAGTTAAAACAAGCCCAAGATGAAGAGGAGCAGAGAGAAGAATTAGAAGGGCAGCAAGCAATAGAAAATCTAGAGCAAGCGGCACGACAAGCACTGCGACGTGATGCATATCAGGATGGGGCCTTCGCAGAATTCTATGAAGGCGATAGCGCAATTCTTTCAGGTTCGAGGCAGATTGATGATTATAATTATAACGCAATTCTTTCAGGTTCGGGGCAGGTTGATGATTATAATTATGAAATGTGTGTGAGACGTGCCCTATCTGATGCTCAGCATCCCAATCATCAAAAATATGCAAGTATTCTCGCCCGTATGTCAAGAGGCATAATTCTCCCCGCGCAACTAGATAACCTTTCGCTAGAAAAGCTACACCTTATCTCTCGTGTCGCATCCTTGAATCCCGTATTAGTGCAAAGATGTTTAGAAGAAAATCCAATAGAAGTTGATTAACGTTTTTTAATTAAAGGAGAGAAGCTAATGTCTATGTCTACAGTTGGAGGAGGAGCCCCAGCCTTACCTCAGGAGCAGCCCGTTCAGGCGCAAGGAACGCCAGCGCTTCCTTCCGCCATTAATCAATTACCTGATGAACTGCTCATAAGTTGCCTTGGATTTTTGGATGTGAAATCACTTACCACTTGCTCTCAAGTCAGCTGGAACTGGAAAGCTCTTTCTTCGGCCGAGTTTCTATGGAAAGAATTGGTTGCTCGAGTATTTCCAGACTATAAGGATTTTATCCCGACCCCAACGCAAGACTTTCGATTCCATTTTACGTATTTACGAGAATGCAAAAAACTAAATTTTACCAATATTTATTCTGTAGAGCATGCCAAGTTAGCGCGGGGAGAGAACAACCCGGGTGGTCCTTGTCCTGGCGGAATTAGTTTTACGATAGCAGAAAAAAGGGTCTGGAGCAGATTTCTCTTTACATCAAACGCGACAGATGCCGTAATAGACGACGTGCTTACAAATATCAATCTCTTTGATTTTCATGAAAGAGAAGATTTAGCACGTGCCATGGGAATGGGATCCAGATCACAACCCTATCTTAACTTAAAATTTAACCTTCCACAATTAATTATGCCCATTGGGCTGGCAAGCGCGAACGTAGATACACGAAACAGATTTCTTCAGTTAAAACAAGACGAAGATGAACTGGATCAGGAGAGAGAACTAGAAATTCAGCAAGAAAGAGAAATAAGACGGCAAAGAAATGAACGTAATGCCTATCAAGATGGGGCCTTCGCGGATTTTTATCAAAGCGACCACGAAATTCTTTTGGGGTTGAGACAAATTGATCTTGGAGATTACGGCATGTACGTGAATCGTGCCTTATCTGATGGCCAGCATCCCAATCATCAACAATATTCAAAAGCTTTCTCCCACATATTAAGAGGCAGACCTCTTTCAGAAATACCAGATAACCTTTTGCCAGCTGACCTAAACCGGGAAATTGATAGCTATTGGTTTGAAAATCCCGTATTAAGGGAAAGATGTTTATCAGAAAATCCAGAGACCTAACTAAAATAGCGTGAGAGGAACACTATCAGTGAGCTCTTTGGGGCCGAAGAATTGGATAGGGCCAGGAAATAGGTAATCATTTCCATGAGCCCAGTTAGCTCTCATCTTTTTATAATGAAGATAATGGGGGGCTTTGAGGTCAACAAGGGCTTTTTGAATGACCGGTTTCATCTTCCCTTTCCGCTCCTCCAGGTTGAGAAGCATGGTGATCGGGATCCCCCCTATTTCCCAAACGGATGGGGGCTTTGTAAGATTTTTAACGAAAGCCATGTAGCCTGTTAGATTTGACTTAATCAGAAACGCAGCTGTCATGCCAAGAGTGTAGCAATAGTTTGCGTCGAAGTTGGAAGGGAAGGAGCACCTCCCTTCGTAGCCAAAAAAATGGGGAACAGGACTCATCTTTACCCCTTTTTGTTTGACCATATGGATAAGGAGCTTTTCTGTTTCAATCGCAGAGACGGGGATATTGCCGTGAGGATCTTTTTCTGTGGCAAGCTGCTTTTGGATCTCTTCGGGAAGCTGTTTAGTATCGAGATGGGGAATAAATTCGATGAGTCCTTCTGGAATAAGGATGACGCCGTAGGGTTTTTTACTGATCAGATCTACAAGGGTATTTGTGATCTGCTCCAAGCTTTGCCCCTCTTCGCCAATAAATGCCCAATCAATCTGAGTGGCTATTGCACATTCCAGCGCGATATGAGAGGCTGATCTTCCCATGAGTTTAACAAAATGCCAGTACTTCTTTGCGGATAGGGCATCCCTAGCTAAATTTCCAATCATTTCTGAATAGACTTTGCACGCCGTATCAAAGCCAAAGGGTATTGTCACGTAATCGTTGCGCAAGTCCCCATCGATTGTTTTAGGAACTCCAATCACCTTGGTTTTGCAGTTTTTTTGTAAAAAATATTCCGCAAGGACGGCGGCATTAGTATTAGAATCATCTCCTCCAATGATAACAAGCCCATCAAGGTTAAGTGTCAACGCCGTCCTTAGGGCTGCTGCTAACTGCTCCTCAGTTTCAATCTTTATCCGACCAGAGCCTATGAGATCAAACCCTCCCTGATTGCGATAAGGGAAAATCATCTCCTGGGTAAGCTCTTTGTATTTGTTATCTATGATCCCTTGGGGTCCGTCTAAAAACCCATAAAGCTTGCTTTTCTTCAAAGCATCAAAGAGCCCCGCAATGACATTATGCCCCCCCGCCGCCGGGCCCCCCGAAAAAACAACCCCTACACGGAGAACTTCCTCTATTTGCCCCTCCCCTCGCTTGAAGTGGCAAATAGGCCTTCCAAATGTTTTCGGGAAAAGTTTTTTAATCTCTTCCCCATCCTTCACACACGAGGTCCCTCCCTTCTCCATGACGCTCTCAGGAGATATTTTAGGAAATTCAGGAGAATAACTCTGTCTAAATTTATTTAACATTGCCCCATTTATCGATGATTTGGGAATTTACTGGCAAGGAAAACCAATAGTTAATAAAATCTAGCCATGGATACTAAATACATATTTGTTACAGGCGGGGTCTCCTCCTCTTTGGGAAAGGGGCTAACAGCAGCATCGATTGCTATGCTTCTTGAAAGCAGCGGGTTAAAGGCTGCCATGTTAAAGCTGGATCCTTATTTAAACGTCGATCCGGGCACAATGAACCCTTTTCAACACGGGGAGGTTTATGTCACCGATGACGGGGCTGAAACCGATCTCGATTTGGGACACTACCACCGATTTACAAATGTTACCCTCAGCAAAGGGACAAATGTAACGTCTGGGCAAATTTACGATACGGTCATTAAAAAAGAAAGACGAGGCGACTATTTAGGCAAAACCGTACAGGTAATCCCTCATGTAACAGACGAAATCAAACAACGCATCTTAGGGTGCAGTGATGACAAACCCAATGTGGTGATCGTTGAAATTGGAGGCACTGTCGGAGATATCGAGATGCTCCCTTTTATTGAAGCGATCCGTCAATTCCGCTATGAGCGCCCAAATGACTGCATCAACATTCACCTCACTTATGTCCCCTATTTGAAAGCTGCGGGCGAAGTGAAGACAAAGCCTACCCAGCATTCCGTTCAAATGCTCCGCGGCATTGGGATTATTCCAGATATTATTTTATGCCGCTGTGAAAAATCCCTTTCTGAAGAACTTAAAGACAAGATCAGCCTTTTTTGCGGAGTGAGAAAAGATGCGGTGATTGATGAGCCCGATGTAGAATTTAGTATCTATGAAGTTCCCGTAGCCCTCAATAAACAGGGGCTCGATAAGAAAATCTGTCAAATGCTGGGTCTCCCCAAAAAAGAGGCCAATATCACTAAATGGGAAGAGATGCTGCATAAGATGCGCAATCCAAAGATGAAAATCATCATCGGTGTTGTGGGCAAATACCTCCAACATCAAGATGCTTATAAATCTGTCTTTGAATCCCTCCAGCATGCCGCCATTGCAAATCAGGTAGAACTTGAAATCCGGAGCTTTGAGTCAGATAAGGTGACGGATGAAAAAGTGATCAGCGGCTGCGATGGGTACCTTGTTCCCGGGGGATTTGGTGAGCGGGGATGGATCGGAAAAATTCTGACTGCCAAATATTGCAGAGAAAATAAGATCCCCTACCTTGGCCTTTGCCTTGGGATGCAAGTGATGTGTGTCGAATTTGCCCGTCACGTGCTAGGTTTAAAAGATGCCAACTCTACCGAGATGGATCCTCAGACATTAAATCCCGTTATTTCTATGCTTAGCGAGCAGCAAGGGATTGAAAATCTCGGAGGCACCATGCGCCTTGGAGCTTACAGCTGCATCGTCAAAAATGGAACGCTTGCTAAAAAAGCCTACGGGACAAACCTCATTTCAGAGCGCCACCGCCACCGGTATGAATTTAACAATGTTTACAAAGACCAGTGTGAAGAAAAAGGGCTTACCCTCTCAGGAATGTTGGAAAATGGGCATCTTTGTGAAATCGCTGAGGTGAAAGATCACCCCTGGATGCTCGGCGTCCAATTCCACCCCGAATTCAAGTCCAAACCCACAGAACCACATCCCTTGTTTAGGGATTTTATAGAAGCGGTAGTAAAGAGGAAACAAGCTTAGTAACTGAGTGCCGAATTTCATCAGCGCAGAGTGAAGACTGAGACGCAGAGGACACTGAGAAAGAAAAAAATATATTTCTTTCTCTGCGCCCTCTGCGTCTCAGTCCCCACTCTGCGCTGATGGAATTCAGCATTCACCTCACAAGCATAACATAGGAACAACATTATCATGAGTCGAATAGCCGCAATAGACTACGGGACAGTGCGCATAGGCCTCGCCATATCGGATGAGCGCAAAATTATTGCGCGGCCACTTGAGCTCATCCTTGCAAAACGGAAACAGGAAGAATCCGCAAAACTGATCTTCGATGCTCTCTCCACATACGAGATTGAGGCTGTTATTCTAGGATTACCGCTCCATTTGGATGGGAAAGAAAGCCCCATGTCTGCCCAAGTGAGGCAATTTGCAAAAATTCTTGAATCGATCCTTAATGTTCCTGTAATATTATATGATGAAAGGTTAACATCGGTTATGACCGAGCGCGCCCTCATTGAGGGCAATGTGAGAAGGGAGAAGAGAAAACAATTGATCGATTCCCTTTCCGCAACCGTGCTCTTGCAAACCTACTTGGACATGAAACATGCATAATCCTCTAGAGGAACCAGGCCAGCTATCAGGGATTATTAATCCTTGCATTATTGTGATTTTTGGAGCGACAGGCGATCTTACAGCAAAGAAGCTGATGCCGGCCTTATATAACCTGGCAAAAGATGGGCAGCTTCCTGCGCAGTTTGCATGCGTTGGGTTCGCCAGAAGACAAAAATCGCATGAGGAGTTCCGATCTGAGGCAAAAGCCGCCATCTCTAAATATTCCCGCACAAAACCTATTGATGAGAATCTTTGGGCTCAATTTCAAGAGCATATTTTTTATCATGTCTCTGAATTCCACGAAGAGAAAGGATATATTGAACTACGTGAATTTTTAAATGATCTCGATAACCGTTTTGGAACAGCAGGCAATCGGATTTTTTATCTATCCACTCAGCCGAGCTTCTTCACTACAATTTGCGATAAATTGCATAGTACGGGGCTTATTTATGAAGAAGGAGGAGAAAAATGGTCGCGGATCATCATTGAAAAGCCCTTTGGACACGATCTTGACTCTGCCAAGCTCTTGCAAAAAGATCTCATGAGCTTTGCAAAAGAGGGTCAAATCTACAGGATAGATCACTATTTAGGTAAAGAGACAGTGCAAAATCTCCTCGTCTTCCGTTTTGCCAATCTTTTCTTCGAATCGATTTGGAATAGCCGCTACATCGACCACGTCCAAATCACTATGGCAGAAGATATCGGCATTGGAACCCGCGGCAATTTTTGGGAAGAAGCAGGACTTCTTAGGGACATTCTACAGAATCATGTCATGCAGCTCCTCTCTCTTGTTGCTATGGAGCCCCCCGTGAGCTTAGATGCCCATGCGATCCACGATGAAAAAGTGAAAGTATTACAAGCGCTCCGCCCTCTCACTGAGGTAGATTTAAAGGAGCGGGTGGTTCGAGGTCAATATACCCCAGGATTCGTCAATGGATCTGCCGTGATTGGGTATACACAAGAAGATAAAGTATCCAAAACATCGGTTGTTGAAACGTATATGGCCCTTCAATTACATATCGATAACTGGCGCTGGCAAGGTGTCCCTTTCTATTTACGCAGTGGTAAACGGCTGCCAAAAAAGGTCACCGAGATTGCTGTGGTCTTTAAAGATCCCCCCGCCGTCCTTTTCCAGGATGGAGGCAAAAAAAATGAGCAAAACGTCCTTGCCATAAGGATCCAGCCTGATGAAGGGATTTCACTTAAGATGAATTGCAAAGTCCCCGGGCCTAGCAGCCCCATCCAACCCGTAAAGATGGATTTTCTTTATGGAACCTACTTTGGGATGGCCCCTCCAGAAGCTTATGAGAGGCTGATTTGCGATTGTATCCTTGGAGATAACACCCTCTTTGCAAGGGAAGATGAAGTTCTCGCTTCCTGGGAGTTTGTCACCCCTATTTTAAATTATTGGGCAAAACAAAAAAACCTCACTTTCTATCCATCTGGAAGCTGGGGGCCAAAAGAAACAGATGAGATGATTGCCAAAGACGGCCGCAAATGGAGGCTTCTATGAGCGCAAGCGCACACATTGTAAATCCTTCAAAAATTCAAGAAGAGCTAGACAAGATCTGGAATCAGATCGATAAAACCAATAAAGTCAGAGCTTCTTTGTTCAACCTGATCATCTATACCAAAAAAAATAAACGTACCGATTATGTCTATGCCATAGTCCAAAAGGTGATCGAAAGGTTTCCCTCTAGAGTTCTTTTTATTTCACAAGATCATGAAGAGCAAATAAAAACAGCTGTCTCTGTAATGAACGCCTCAAGCGGCGAGTTTGTGATAGCCTGCGATCTGATTGAAATTTTGTGTTCTGAAAAAAATCAGGGTGAAGTCCCCTTCATCCTCCTTCCCCATCTCGTCCCCGACCTTCCCATCTATATGCTTTGGGCAGACGACCCAAGTGTTGAAAACCCCCTCTTTACCCAGCTGCAAAAATATGCAACGAGGATCATTTTTGACTCAGAAACAACAAACGATCTCCCCCGATTTGCTAAAACTGTCCTCTCGCTAAAATGTGAACTAGCCGACCTCAACTGGGCGCGTATTGAGCCCATACGGGAAGTTTTGGCTGCAAGCTGCAAACACAAAGAGATGCTCGAAGTCATAACCCATGCAAAAGAGATCAAAATCTCCTACAACCTGCAAGAATCTGACTATTTCATCCATCCAAAAACTCCCGCGACTTATCTACAAAGCTGGCTGAGCGCCCGTTTGGAATTAGATCCCAAAATCATCACCCTAGAAACACAAAAAATTGAAAAGCTCCCCCCTGGAATAATCCTCTCCGTCGACTTTTCTACCACCAGCAATTACGATCTTGCCTTTCAGAGAAACATCGAAAGCCCCAACCAAATCTCAGCCATTTATTCCACGCCAGAGCATTGCAACATGCCCACAAACTTTATTTTCCCAAAGCAGGAATTTGGACAATCCCTCATCAAAGAGATTTTCCACAAAGGGACAAGCTCCCATTACCTTGGAGTCATGAGGGAGCTGGGGAAATAAACGCAAAACGCAAAACGCAAAACTGAAGAAAGAAAGAATTAAATTTTTATCCCATTAGGGATAAAGATTAAATGCATTCTGTTAAGATACATTTCTTGTAGCCCAACGGGCTAAGACTATGTAGCCTGGGGCGATGCCCTAGGCTACTCAAGCTTTTCTATTTCGGAGAACCGGGATCGCTATTAGGATGGCAATCACGGCTAAGACTGCCCACAATGGGATGATGTAGAATCCGCTGATGAGCATTTTTATTCCAATGAAGATCAGAATGGAAGGGACAGCTTTCTGAAGAACTTTTAAATCTCTTAAAACGAAATAGAGGGATCTTAGACCTAGGATGGCAAAAACGTTTGAGGTGAAGGCAATGATAGGATCTGTCGTGATAGCTAAGATTGCCGGTACAGAATCTATTGCAAAAATCAGATCCGTGATCTCAATTGCAACAATCACAAGAAATAAAGAACTGTTCTTAGAGAAAAACTGGGTGATTTTTACGGGTTTCAAAAAGTTTAATCCAGAAACGACTAGAATTGCGCCAAGTATATAAACCACCCAATGGAACCTTTGAATGAGCCCAATACCCAGAAGAATAAATGCTAGGCGCATCACCATAGCGCCAACGATTCCCCAATACAGCGCCCTAATCTGATCCCTTTTGGAAGTGCCAAAATAGGCAAAGATCAAAGAAAAAACAAACAGATTGTCAATGCTCAGAGACTTCTCAACGACATAGCCAGTAAAAAACTGGAGCGCCGCCTCTCCCCCCATCATGAAGTACACCCCAGCATTGAACACGAGTGCCGCACCAATCCAAAGAAAAACCCATAACATCATTCTTGCCGATATACCACAATGCAAAAATGAGAGGAAGAAATAAGAGTGCATACTAACCCAAGTTGCTAGTCAATCATCCTTAAAATTCGCCTAGGCTTCTGTGCCGTCAATTTTTTTAAGGGCGAATTTTAAGGACGATTGACTAGCAAATGACAAAAATGCGCCAGTTTGGTTGAGGGGTCATCTTTCTTAATTGCGGCAGCAATGTAGGATGCGGAGCCCCTTGTGTAGGACAGGCCAAAGGCCTGCCGGAACATGGGGTATAGATTGATTAGGAATAAAAAGCTGGGTAGCAGCGAGACAATAACATGAAACATTCACAAATTGGGTTTCTTTCGCTGCTGCCGCAGCTTTGAGGTGTGGTATCATCTAATCCCCATGTTCCGGCAGGCCTTTGGCCTGTCCTTCACAAGGGGCTCCGCATCAGTTATTGCTGCCGCAATAAAGAGAAACAGCTCTTCCTCAACCAAACTGGCGAATTTTAAAGACGATTGACTAGCAACTTGGGTTACTATAGACACAGGATTCTTATTGGCAATTTTTGACAATTACCTATTGCCGAGGTCAACCACAACGCCGAGCTGCTGCCACTGTTGCTGGATATACGCCTGCTGCCGCAGTGCATGCTGTATCTCCTTCGGTGACATCAGCCCCCTCTGATACTGCTGCATATGCGGCAGATGGCATTGCTCCCGCCACTGCTCCGGCGTCATTTTATTTAGCTGGTCCGGCGACATCTTCTTCGGCAGCATCTGCTGTATCTGCTTTGGAGGCATCTGCCGCAAGTATTGCTCCCGCCACTGCTCCGACGTCACTTGATTTACCTGTGAGAAAACTATTTTGACGGGCACGACTCTAGGTGCTGGAGGCGGCATGAGTTGCGAAGGTATAGGGGATGACATACTAATCCTTTTGTTAGATGTTTAATTATAATTATTATAACATTTATAATGATTTATTACAATTTTTTATTTTATTTTTGTGATTTAAAAAGCAAAAGTGTCATATCCTACTTATTATTAAGAAGATACGCTAAGTACAAGGAGGGTAGGATGAGAAAGAGGGGAAAAAGATCGAGGATCCAATCCTCTTACTCTTATCTTAAAAAGTCTCTCACCTGCTATACTCTCCTCCCATGCTAGTACTTGGAATTGAGACTACTTGTGATGAGACGGCCGTCGCTTTGGTGCGGGATGGTAAGGAAATAATTTCTAATGTGGTTTATTCGCAGATGGATATTCACGAGAAATTTGGAGGGGTATTCCCTGAAATGGCTTGCAGAAGACACCAGGAAGTGCTCATTCCTACTCTCAAAGAGGCCCTGGGGGAAAATCATGCAGACCTGATTGCCGTTGCCAAAGGGCCAGGTCTTATCGGAGCGCTCTTGATAGGCTTAAATGCAGCAAAAGCGCTTAGCCTAGCCTGGAATAAACCCTTTGTGGGGGTCAATCACGTGGAGGCCCATCTCTATGCTGCCATGATGGGGCGCGAGGTGGAATTCCCCGCCCTTGGCGTCGTCATCTCAGGCGGCCACACCTTCATAGTAAAAATCCTAGAACTCGGCAAATACGAGCTCATAGGGGCCACTCAAGACGACGCGATCGGAGAAGCCTTCGACAAAGTAGCCTCGATGCTCGGCCTTCCCTACCCTGGCGGACCTGCAATCGAAGCCCTCGCCCTCCAAGGCAATAGTAGTAAATATTTTTTTAAACGAGGCGTTATCAAAGAAAGGCCCTGGGACTTTTCCTTTAGCGGCCTAAAAACCAATGTCCTTTACACCGTCAGAGGAGTTAAAAATGCCCCTCTAAAAATCCCCTCCGAGGACATCCCCCACATCGCAGCAGCCTTCCAAGAGACCGCCCTTAACGATATTGTCGATAAAGCGATCAAAGCCTCCCATGCTTTTGGCTGTAAAAACATCTACCTAGGCGGCGGCGTCAGCAACAACAAGCGGCTCCGGGCCCTCTTTCAGCAAAAAGCCCCCCATCTCTCCACTTTCTGGCCTCCCCTCGGCCTCAGCCTCGATAACGCTGCTATGATCGCCGGCCTCGGCTTCCACACCTACCTCCTCCAGGGCGCCGACCCCCTCGACCTCGAACCCCTGACCCGCATCCCTTTGGCCTAATCCAATTTCTTTATCTAATCTTTAAGAATAGAGTTTTCTTGCTCTCGTAACTAAACAATAAATACCTTTGCTAAATAATAAATAATTTGATAATATAGTATTTATTAATAATAAAAACAGTTAATTTAAGGAGAATATTTATGTGGACAGTAGAAAGGTTTAAAGATGAAGCTAGATTTTTCGGACAAGAACTAAAAACTATCGCAAATCCATTTTCTAATGTTGCCCCCGGAAAAGGTAAGCTTATATCAACAATCGGCGTCGCCACTATACTTGCCACGTTTATTGTCTTAGGTCTAGCAACAGGACATGTTGGCCAACTGGGAAATCTAACAACAAATAATATAGCGACGATTACGGTTGCAGGACTAGGCGTAGGATTAGCTCTTACTTATTTTGTAGGTAGATCTCTAAGTGAGGTTCCTTCTCACCTCAGTACTAAAGACAAATTTAGATTTTTTGGATCCACGGTAGCATATGCCGCAAAGCCAATTCATAACAAACGAATCATTCCATTATTCATAAATCCTCAGCAGGATCTTACAGCTGAGCAGAAGAATGATATTCTTGGTCTTGATCGTAATTGTAACACTACATATAACATAATTCAGAGGACTACCACTGTAAATCAAAGCAAGCTAGGCAATTTCTTAGGAGCAGTCGGCTTGGCAGCTATACTAGCTACGTTAGTTTTCTTTAGTCTTGCAATGGCAAATATAAACCTCTCAGGATTAGATAAGTTTGGAGATTTAGTAACAAATAACACGGCGGCATTTTCAGCTGTAGGATTAGTCGTAGGCTTTGCTACCACTTATGTTTTTGGTAAATCCTTATTAAACCTTGAACCTCTATTAGACCCTCAACTAGCTTTAATTGAAGCAAAAGATTTAGTTCCCATACGCGACCCTTACCCAGAGTTTACGTTCTATTAGACCTTCGGACCTGGTAGTGAGCCTCTTTGAGCAAAAAGCCCCGCTTTCTCCCCCCGTATTCCCTGCCCTACCCTCTAACTCCTTAAGAATCAGCTTCTTTGCTCTTATAACTAAATTCAATAAAAAAATCGTTGCTATATAATAAATAGTTTGATAATATAGTACTTATTAATAATAAATAACTTTAATTAAACTAAGGAGAATATTTATGTCGATAATAGTAGGAAAGTTTGAAGGGTTTAAAGATGAAGCTAAGCTTTTCGGAGAACAGCTAAAATTTAACGCAAATCCATTTTCTGAAGTTTACTTCAGAAAAAGTATGCAGGCAGCGGTAATCGGTATTGCCACTATACTTGCCACGGCAATTGTGTTAGGTCTAGCAGCAGGACATGTTGGCGAACTTGGAAATCTAACAACAAAGAATATAGCGACAATTGCGGTTGCAGGACTAGGCGTAGGATTAACTCTTACTTATTTTGCAAGCAAGTCTATTTATTATATTCCTGGTAGGACTGTTTATAATTCTAATTCCGGCAAATATGAGTACGAAGCTACACCTTTATATAAAACTTTCGGGAAAAAATTCGTACAGAGCATAAAGCCAATTTTTAATAAAACAGAACAACCGATAAAAGCTCATCCCCGTGGAAGAATTAAAAGGGTGACATTACATCAAAGCACCTTCGGCAATATCGTAGGGGCAGTCGGCTTTGCAGCTATACTAGCTACGCTAGTATTCTTTAGCCTTGCAATGGCAGGTGTGAATCTCTCCGGATTAGACAAATTCGGTAATATAGTAACAAATAATACAGCGGCATTTTCAGTCGTAGGATTAGTCGCAGGTTTTGCCACTACTTATATTCTTGGTAAATCTCTATTAAACACTAAACCTCTTTCATCAGAGCTCTCCAGCCTTCAAAAGGTCTCCAGACAACCTGTAAGGGCACTAGCACAGACAGAGGCATCAGCAGATGTAGAGGATTCTTCAGATTCAGATGACGAAGAGGACGAAGAAGTCGGATCTGGTGATGAAAACGTCGCACCTAATGGTCTCAATCAAGCTCAACAACAAGCATTTCCTGCCCCCCAAGCCAATGAAGAGATCCAATCTCCCGAACAACTTTCACGACTAACTCCAACTCCAACTCCACCTGGCTCCCCTAGCGCTAGTGGAACGTCTGAAGACGAAGCAGAAGAGGCCGAATTGCCTGGCTATGAGTAAGTAGCTCCGTAATAAGCTCTCTAAGTTCTCTTAGAAAAAAAGATTGTCTGCAAGATGGACACGAAGGTGCCCCTAGAAATAGGGGTCTTCTTTCTTCTTTGACTTTTTATCGGTACATCCTTTAAAATTCTGTTTTTTACAACCCTAAGGATTGACTATGGCTAGCGCACGAGAAAATATTAAATTAAAAAGTACAGAGAGCGATCAATGTTACTTCACGACAAAAAATAAGCGTAATACTACTGAGCGTATTGAGCGTCGAAAGTATGACAAAACACTGAGAAAACACGTCATTTTTAAAGAAGCAAAGTAGTGCTATTTGAACTTTCGATCATCAGAAAGTACCTGATACCCAGAAGGAAACAGCTATCTGTTTCTTTAATTGGGCTGATGTCGATTTTTGTGATTGCACTCGTTGTTTGGCTTGTTCTTGTTTTCCTTTCTGTCACAGAAGGGATTGAAAGGGGCTGGCTGGATAAACTGACCTCTTTAAATGCCCCCCTTCGGATCAACCCTACAAAAGCTTATTTTAATTCTTATTACTACCAAATCGACTCGATTAGCTGGACATCGAATTATCAGGAAAAGTCGATTGGGGAAAAGCTGGTGGCTCTTGAGACTAATCCTTATCAACCCAGTTCTGATATGGAAATTCCTTATAACTGGCCCCAGCCAGAAAAAAAGGATCTAGTCAAAGAAGTTTTTGCTATTCTTAGCAAGAACGGAGATCTTACTTGCCAAGACTATGAGCTGAGCGGCGCGATGATGCGTCTCCAAATCGTTAAAGACAATACGGCAAGCTACCTCACGCAAGCCTCTTATTTGGCCTCTTATACGGAAAATAACCCCTATTTTAATGGTCTCATCCTGCCACCGTCGATAAAGGACATAAACCATTTATTTAATCTGGCGAGTCAAAAGATCTCGGGCAGCTGTCTTGATGAGCCACCTTCTACCTCTTTGCATGAGAACTATCACGACAGACTCCATACCCTCCTTTCTCATATGACCATCACCGGGCTAAAACCCACCTACAGCCATTGGAGAATTCCCCCGGAACTCATTGAGGACAATAGTTCTTTTAAAGCCGATCACAATCAAACCCATATTTTGGTCCACGATCATGGGACAGGCATTTTAAAAAAGCAAAAGGGAAAGCTCTATTTTCAAAACGCTGAGACATCGGCCCCCGTTTTACTGCAAGATCCGATCACTTTTAAGGCGAAACTTAAACCAGCAAAAGATTTGCGCTTTCTCGTTGAAGCGAAAGTACAGAACAAGCTTTTAAAAGGTGAGCTTCCCTTTAAGGGGCTAGAGATCGCGTCGGCTAAGATTGAAAAGCCTCTGATTTTTAATCAGGAAGACACAGGTGTGATGCTTGCCAAAAGCTTTCAAGATGCAGGTGTTAAAATGGGAGATGTGGGATACCTCGCCTATTCTGCTGCGACGGCAAGCTCGGTGCAGGAGCAGAGGGTCCCCATTTACGTGAAAGGATTTTATGATCCGGGAATCATGTCAGTGGGCAACAAATGTATCCTCGTGCCACATGAAATCACCCGAACAATCAACCAATCGAGCAATTCCTTTAACTTTGATCCGACAATGGCAAACGGGATCATGGTATGGTTCAAGGATCTCAAATCTGCAGATAAAGTGAAGGCCGATCTAATCAAATCCTTTGAAGAGGCTGGCATTGATAAATACTGGAAAGTGACAACCTACAAAGAATACGACTTTGCAAAAGACCTTTTGCAACAGTTTCAAAGTGACAAATACCTTTTTACAATAGTTGGGATAATCATTTTAATTGTCGCCTGCTCTAACATCATCTCTTTGCTTATCATCATGGTTAACGACAAGAAAAAGGAGATCGGCATTTTGCAGGCCATGGGGACAACGAAAAAAAGTATCGCCTTTATCTTTAGTAGCTGCGGCCTTGTAATGGGGGTCTTGGGAAGCATTATAGGGATTATCGCTGCTCTCTTAACCCTCCATAATCTCGATTCCTTGGTTCATCTCTTAAGCTTTATCGAAGGACATGAGGCGTTCAATGCAGCCTTTTGGGGAGAATCGTTGCCGAATATGTTAAGTAATCATGCTTTACTATTTATTCTTATCACTACCCCCCTCATCTCTGTTCTTGCAGCGCTTGTTCCTGCTATTAAAGCATGCAGAATCAACACTTCATCGATTCTGAGGTCAGAATGAGCATCCTCGCTAAAAACCTCCATAAAACCTACAAAGGGACCACTCCTGTCAAAGTTTTATCAGGGGTCACTCTTGAGGTTCATAAAAACGAAACCTTGGCCATCATGGGAAAATCTGGGGAAGGGAAAAGCACCCTCCTCCACATTCTAGGAACGCTCGAGGACTTTTGCGAAGGGACACTAGAGGTTTGCGGCCATACAATCCCCTCATCCTACACTTCAAAGATTAGAAACCAGCACATCGGGTTTATCTTCCAATCTTACCACCTACTCGACGATTATTCCGCTCTAGATAACGTTCTCATGCCTGCAAGAATCCAAAGAAAAGGGGTGGATGAGAAAAAAGCACTTGAGCTTCTAGATCTAGTGGGGCTTGGAGCTAGGGCACATTTCTTAACAAAGCTCCTATCTGGCGGCGAAAAACAAAGGGTGGCCATTGCAAGGGCCCTTTGCAATAACCCTGATCTTATTTTAGCAGATGAGCCCTCTGGAAATCTCGATAGGACAAACTCAAAAATGATCTGCGATCTCTTACTTGCCACTGTAAAACAAATGGGAAAAACCCTTATCGTTGTCACACACGACAAAGAGCTCGCAGCTTCTTGTGATCGGACACTATTTTTAAATGATGGTAAATTATGCACATCTTAATGGTTGGAACGGGATATGTGGGGCTTGTAACTGGAGCCTGTTTTGCTGAGATGGGCCACCATGTGATTTGCCTCGACATCAATAAAGAGAAAATCGATCAGTTAAATCAGGGGATGATCCCCATTTACGAACCTGGCCTAGAAGAGGTTGTCAAGCGGAACATCGATTCAGGAAGACTCCTATTCACCAGTGATTATGCAGAGGCTGTTAAAAATTCTTCCGTCTGCTTCATCGCTGTTCCTACTCCCTCTGATGAAGATGGTTCTTGCGATCTTTCTTATGTTCTACAAGCTGCAACTAGTATTGCCGAGCATATGAATGAATATAAAGTGATTGTTGTAAAATCGACTGTTCCTGTAGGCACATCTCTCAAAGTAAAAGCAAAAATAAATGAAAAAACCACCCTCCCCTTTGATCTTGTCTCCAACCCTGAATTTTTAAAAGAGGGATCAGCGATCCTAGACTGCATGAAGCCAGACAGGGTCATTTTAGGAGTAGAGAGTGAAAAGAGTGTCGCCATTATGAAGGAGATCTATTCTGCCTTCACTCTGAATCATGACAGAATCCTGGTAATGGATATCCTCTCCTCTGAAATGACAAAATATGCAGCCAACGCGATGCTTGCAACAAGAATCTCGTTTATGAATGAGCTAGCAACTATCTGCGAGAAGCTCGGGGCTAACATCAATGAAGTGCGCATAGGCATCGGCTCCGACCAAAGGATCGGCTATCAGTTTCTCTATGCGGGTATTGGCTACGGCGGTTCTTGCTTTCCCAAAGATATCCGCGCGCTCCAATCTATGGCATTCGATGCAGGCCTAGAAACGCCCCTGATGGACGCAGTCGATAGCATTAACAACAATCAGAAGAAACTCCTCTTTAAAAAGATCTCCGCTTACTTTGGCGATGTCAAAGGTAAAACCATTGCGATCTGGGGTCTTGCATTCAAGCCCAACACTGACGACATGAGAGAGGCCCCCGCTTTAGTTTTAATCGAAGAACTTTTAAAACAAGGGGCCGTCCTGCGCGTTTATGATCCTGTGGCGATGCCTAAAGCAAAATCCCTTTTTAATGACCCGCGCATCCACTTCTGCAAAGACGAATACGACGCGGCCGAGGGTGCCCACGCGATAGCCCTTGTGACAGAGTGGAAGCAGTTCCGCTTCGCCGATTTTGAAAAGATCTTCCCCTCAATGCAAAAAAAGGTCTTTTTTGATGGGAGAAACCAATATAAAAAACAAGAGATGCATGCTAAAGGATTCGAATATTTTGGAATTGGACATTGAGTCCAAGCTAAGCGAGCTTATTCAAGAGCGCTTAGACCTTCCCCAGCATCTGCTTTTTAAGGCGGCGAGATATTCCCTCCTTTCTTCAGGCAAACGCCTCCGCCCCATTTTAACTCTTGCAACCGCCCAAACTTTTAATACTCCTCTAGAGTATGCCTTAATCCCTGCCTGCGCCATCGAAATGGTCCACACCTACTCCCTCATCCACGATGACCTCCCCTGTATGGACGACGACGACTTGCGACGCGGCATCCCCACCCTCCACAAAGTCTACGATGAAGCCCACGCCGTCCTTACAGGCGATTATCTCCTCACCTACGCCTTCGAGCTTTTAAGTACCGCCCCCCACCTCACATCTGACCAAAAACTCGCCCTTGTCAAAACCCTCTCTCAACACGCAGGCGGCAGCGGCATGATAGGCGGTCAAGTGATGGACATGCAAGGATCAAACGATTGGGAACAGATGCACCTCCTTAAAACTGCCTCTCTCATGATCTCTGCCCTCGAATTCGGCGCCATCATCGGCAATTGCTCCCCTTCAGACACAACCCACCTAAAAACCTTCGGCAAACAGATTGGCCTCGCCTTCCAAATCATCGACGACATCCTCGATAACGACATGCCCCCCACCGCCCGCCCCAAAGCTGAGAAGCTCTACAGCGGCGCCCTGGATTCCTTGCAACAATTGTCTACGCCAGCCCCTCTGTTGGAACAGCTAGCTCACAAACTCGTTTATCGCTGAGCGTAGAAATAGCGGCAGAGCGGCGTGTAGCTCTTCTCTAGTCATAAAATATGTCGAGTCCTCATAACGCTGAACTGAACGCACGTTAATCAGAGACACACATCGAGACCCACGAAAGATGCATATCCACCATGCTCTGAAATGTAAAGAATCGTAGAATTTTAAAAAAGGATATTTTTGATATGCGATTTGACTATCAATGTAATCGAGAACTTTTATTTTTCTATAACGACTATGCATTAAATTTGCCACCGCCTTGGCTTCTTCATACAGTTTTTGAGCCGTAAGCACCCTAGAAATCTCAGAAAGGGCAAGTGACTTAAAACCGTTATTTTCTTGAGGAATACTATTTGCTAGATTGAGCGCCTCGGAAAAGCGGTTTCGAGAAAGAAACTCTCCTAAAATTTGCGCCTGGTATTTATTCCTATGAGACCTCTGTAATATATGTTGAGTAAAATAAAAGGCCTCTTTTAGACGATTTTTAGCAAGGAGTTTTACATAAAGTCTTGGGAAAATATGGAGGAGAAGAAATTGTTTTATTCCCCCTTCTTCCATGTTAAATATAACAATTTCTCCAATTTTCAAAACATCTTCCCACAGATTTTGCTCAAAGAGTGCATAAAAAATTCTTATAAAGGAGGGGGTGTGATCTTCTGACCTTCTAGCTTCTCTAACCCATGAATCGATTGCAAGAGCTAAGAGAATCTCCCCTTTTAAATGAGGAAAAGAAAACTCATTCACATTCTCGGTGTGCGTAATATCCTCATCGGTTAAGATGAGGAATAACTCAAGAAACACGGTATGAATTTGCCCTTTGATTTGTTTCGCGTTTGACAACGTCAACTGACTAATAAGAAAGGTTATCTTCCCTTCGAATCGAGATACATCTGTTTGGAAATGATCCCTTGCATATAAGAAAAACTGCCCTGCTGACCTTTCGAGCAGAATACGTAAGTCTATTTCAGCAGTCGCCCTCACCGACCGAATCTCTCTACATGTCCTAGAAAAACTCAAGACCTCATTAGAAGTTAGAGTGGAACAAATGACCCCCAGACAATCTATAGGCAATCCTGATAAAGCGCGATTCCCCAAAAGGCCCGCATTCTCCTCAACCAGAAGCTGATACCTTCCAAAATTATTTCTTAACTCTACGCCATCACTAGACATATTTCCCTCATATTAATCAGCAATTAACATCTAATTATACCTTAAATCATAAATTTATACAATAATAAAATTTAATTTAATTATTATTAAATTATTTAAATATACCCAAATAAGCGCCGGAAAGCGGAGCCTCCGCATCAAAAATTGCTAGCGAAATAAAGAAAAATGGACTAAACTTTAAGATTTTACAGGAGGATATATGTCTGGACTAGGAGGAATTTCAGCTGCTGGATGGACAATGACCACTTTGCATGATGGCACTCGAGTTACAGAACGATACATGCTTGAAATCCAGATCGCACTACATGACACACTAAGAACACAAGGAGCTCTTGCAGTTCTTGTCCTACTTCAAGAATGCAAAAATTATAATTTTCAAACAAATAACAATTCAAAAAGGATTCTTGAAGGACTTAATTTAAGAAGAGATGAGGTAGTAGTAGAGACCCTTGTAAAAATTGTTCTGAATTCCGTTAAAGTCAACATTAGAAATGGAGTAAAGTATATTTCCATTGGTGATGCAGAAAAATCATATTAATAGCCAAAGCTTAGCTGCCATAACTAGTTGATTAAGAACAACTTACCTGAAACAAATACGTCCGCCTCTGAAACCTCAAAAACACGTCTTGCAATAAATAAAAAAATAGACAAGACTAAGCTTAGTTGACAAGGAGAAGGACATATGCGTATTGTTAATATGCGCGAAGCTAAAACTCATTTTTCAAAACTCGTAGATTCTGTTATCCATGGCAATGAAATTTTAATTGCCATGTCTGGAAAGCCTGTGGCCAAACTGAGTCCTATACCAAAAAAAACTCAAAGACGCTTTGGTGTTCTCAAGGGAAAAATCAAAATTTCTAAAGATTTTGACGCTCCTTTGTCTGATGAATTTTTAGATGAATTTGAGAGTTGATCATGCACTTATTGCTAGATACTCATGTGTTTCTGTGGTGTATTAAAAATGATCGGCGCCTTTCTAAAGCAACAAAAACTAAAATCCTACAAGCAGATGAAGTCTATATAAGCAGCGCATCCATTTGGGAAGCAACAATTAAAGTTAAACTCAAGAAATTAGATGTTGATATAGAGAAAATCGTAGAAGCAATTTCTAGTAGCGGTTTCTTAGAACTACCCGTGACAGTACAACATGCAGCTGCTGTTTCCCGTCTTTCAGATATCCATAGAGATCCCTTTGATCGTATCCTAATTGCCCAGTCGATGTGCGAACCTCTTACATTCCTTACCGCTGATGCAGAGCTTAAAAACTATTCTGACCTTGTTGAAGTTATCAATTAAGGATATCCCCTTCGCCTGAGTCCTCCACGCGGGGCTCCACATCAAAAATTGCTGCCGCAATAAAGCAACAAAGAGAAGAAAGTGCAGACACTGCTTGCACAATTGCCGTGGTGATAAATGCTCTTATCCGATATACTTTTGCTGTCTAACTAAGGAAATTTTGAATAACTTTAAAAGGAGAATATATGCAGCAGCAACAGCACCAGTTTCAGCTTCTATAGGAATGGCAATGGTCACTTTGCATGATGGTAGTCAAGTTCCAGAACCAGCCTTGGCTGTTACTATGGTGGCACTCAACTCAGTCCTAACAGAAGGACTTCGTGCAGCTAATGACTTACTTAAAAAATGCAAAGATCCTGAGTTTCAAATTACAGATGACTCTTCAAAAAAAACTCTTAAAAAATATCAGCTAATCGAAGAGGATGGAGGAGTGCATGATACAGTCAGCAAGATTGTTGTGAATGCCGCACGGGGCAACGGAGTATTCCTTCACTTTCTTAATCCGGTTAAAAAAGCTTAGTGGAGAGAGAAAACCTCAGAAGAAGGGAGAGGCCGGCTTTTAAAGAGAGGTGATGCGAAGGGGGGCCGCTGGCGCAAGGGAGTGTCGATTAAGCAGCCGGCGGCTGCTTAAGCGACACTCCCTTGCGCCAGCGGCCCCCCTTCGCATCACCTCTCTTTAAAAGCCGGCCTCCCCCTTCTTCCACCCCTTCGCGCAAATTTCAAAAAAGATCTTTTTTTTACATTTGGCGTGCAATTTATGATTCCTTCTGCCAGTATTATTAAAACTTTAACTTGGGAGGAAATATGACAGCGTTATCACCAGCAGCAGCAACAGCTGTAAACACCACACACAAATGTTCTTTTTCATTATGCGAAAAACCATCTGGTTTTATGGTAGCTTGTCCCACATGCGAAGAAGCTTTGTATTGCGGCAGAGGATGTCTCAAGGCAGACTGGAAAAATCATCAAGTTGAATGCCTACTAATGAAACAAGCACATCATTCCGCAGGTACTGAAGCAGACCCATCCTCTAGCTTCGTAGTTACTGAAGCAGCCTCAGCTATACCCAACCTGGCAAACACTTTGAGCTCAGCCTATAGTAGCGTTGCAAATAAAATCAGGACTATATTTGGCAGTACACAGTAAAATCAGAGTTCTAGATGGCAGCAGCACCAGTTTCAGCTTTTAGAATGGTGTCTATGGAAGCAGCACCAGCAGTTTCAGCTCTTAGGATGCTGTCAATAGTTACTTTGAAGGATGGTAGCCAAGTTCCACGAGAAGTCTTTAAGACTACTATGTCAGCACTTGATTCAGTAAAAAAGGCAAACCAAAGTGCCGTTGTCGATTTACTTAGAGTAAGCAAATCTTTTTATGGTTCAATTGTAAATAAGAATTCAATAATGACTCTTAGAAAATATGCACTGATCGATAAAGAAGGAAAAGTTAACGATACAGTCAAAAAAATTGTTCAGAACGCAGCCAGCGGCGAAGGAGTTTACCTTATATTTGTTGATCCGAGACGAAAGACTTAATAACCAGAACCTTGGAATTAAAAAAACTCTGCAAGTTTATTAATCTATCTCATAAACCGATAAACCTGATATAATTGCCATGATAATTAAGAAATTTTTGAATAATTTTAACTACGGGATATATGGCAGCAGCAATACCAGCTTCTGGAGATGGGACGGGGACTATTTTATGGATTACTTTGAGGGATGGCAGTCAAGTTCCAGAACCAGCTTTCACTGTTACTATGCTAGCTCTTGAGCAAATCCAAGGAAAGTCAATTTTTGCAGTTAGAGACTTAGTTAGAATATGCAAAGATCCTGATTATGAAATTGTAACTACTTTTTCAAAGAAAATTCTTACGAAAATCGGATTGATTGACAAAGAAGGAAATATACACCCTAGATGCATACCGATTATTCTGAATGCCGTTGAAGGCGATGGACAATCTCTTACATTTGTTGATCCAGTCAAACAAGAATAGAAGCACTTGCTCAAAAGCTAACAAACTTATTGTCTGAATGCCAAATTTCATCAGCGCAGAGTGGGGACTGAGACGCAGAGGTCGCAGAGAAAAAAATAAAAAAATATCTTTTTCTCTGCGACCTCTGCGTCTCAGTCCCCACTCTGCGCTGATGAAATTCGGCCTTCACAAAATAGGAACGTGTCATAATGAAGCATAAACCTCACCAAAAAGAAAAAAAAGCCCTGTCTGTTACAGGACTGCTAAGCCTTGTCCGGGATATTTTTTCCAAAATACCAAGTATAGTTCAGCCAAGAAAAATCAACTTGCCTGATTGCCTTATGGTGGGGTCTGGCTAAACCGGGATGGAATTGCTTTTTTAAAATTACAGCGATAATTTTTTAAATTATTTTTATTCAGCAGCTCCCGCGTCTTGCGGGAGCTGCTGCTCCCCCTCTTTCTTAATTGCGGATTATTCTTAAAATAAACATAATCCATTTTTATGACTGTATTTATTGAACGGGAATTATTTGCTCTTTATAGAGAGGATTGGGTTAAACGAGGGTTTGATATTCTCTTTAGCGCATCCGTGCTTGTGTTGCTTTTTCCTGTTTATTTTGTCATTGCGCTTGCCATAAAATGCTCTTCGAAAGGGCCTGTTTTCTATTCAAGTTTGCGGGCGGGTCTCGATGGAAGAATCATTAAATGCTATAAATTTCGCACCATGTGCATTGATGCAGAAGTGAAGCTAAAGAAAATTTTGGAAGATCCTACTTATCTTAGGGAATGGAAAAGATATTCAAAGCTTAAAAAAGACCCGCGCGTGACAAAAGTAGGCAAGTGGCTCCGCAAAACATCGCTCGATGAGATGCCCCAGTTTTGGAATGTGCTGAAAGGAGATTTGAGTGTTGTGGGCCCCCGGCCTTATTTAATAGAAGAAGTGATGTACCATTTGGGCTTAAGGAAAGAAAAAATTCTCTCCGTCCGCCCCGGCATTACCGGCCTTTGGCAAACCTCTGGACGCAATCTTCTTACTTTTGAAGAGAGGATCTCTTTAGAAGCTACCTACATCGATCTTCGCTGTTTTTCGTTAGACCTATTTTTGGTCTGCAAAACCATCCCCTTAATCATTAGAGCGAAAGGTGCCTATTGATCCTCCCTTTTTTTCTTGCACTCTTTGCAGCCATTTTTGGGACGGTCTTTTTTCCCGGCACTAGGATTTTGGCTTTCGTCCCCTTTTTTGGTCTATGTTACATGCATAAAAGCTTTATTTCCTCTTTGTGGATTGCAACCCTTTGCGGCATTATTTTAGACCTTCTATGCACAGAGCACCACTTTGGGCTATATGCGCTAGTCAGCTGTTTAGCAACGACTATCATGTATCACCAAAAACGGCATTTCTTTGATGACAAACCTCTAGCCCTTTCGATTTATACCTTATTTATTTCTATGGTTGTAAGTATTCTTCAGCTCATCCTATTTGCCACGCTGAGCTGGAAGTTGATTTTTACTGATGTGATCGGGATGTCATTTTTTGATGCTTTATATGCCTTCTTATGGTTTACTTGTCCGATAAAAGCTTATGATTATATTCACAAAGAGATCAGGCGTTTTGGATGGAAGGACTTTTTCTTAAAGAGACTAAAAACGGATGAATAAAGTTACGATCATTGACGGCAAAGCCATTGCAGCAAAGCTTGAAAAAGATTTAACGGAAAAGCTTGCCGCCTCGCATAAAAAACCTGGCTTAGCTTTTGTCCTCGTAGGAAATAACGCTGCATCCAGGTCTTACGTTAGCATGAAGAAAAAGGCCTGCGCAAGGATTGGGATTCTCTCCATCGACAAGGAGTTTCCTGAGACTATTTCAGAAGCACATTTAACCGAAGAGATCAACTGGTTAAACCGGGATCCTGCAGTTCATGGCATTCTCGTCCAATTGCCCCTCCCTTCTCATATTTCCACAACAAATATTATGGAAGCGGTAAATCCCCAAAAAGATGTCGACGGCTTTCACCCTATCAACGTCGGAAAAATGCTTCTTGGAGAAACAGACGGCTTTTTGCCTTGCACCCCAAAAGGGGTTGTCGTTCTTCTTGCCTCAGCAAATATTCCGGTAGAAGGGAAACATGTCGTCATCGTTGGGAGGAGCAATATCGTTGGCAAACCCTTAGCTGCCATCCTCATGCAAAAAGCCCCCCACTGCAATGCAACAGTTACCGTAGCAAACAGCTACACGAAAAACCTTAAAGAGATCTGCAAAAGCGCTGATATTTTAATTGCTGCTATTGGCAGCCCAAAATTTATTACCAAAGATATGGTAAAACCAGGTAGCGTTGTGATAGATGTAGGAATCAATCGAGTGAATAATCTTATCATCGGCGATGTTGACTTTGAAAATGTGGCCCCCATAACTTCTCACATCACCCCCGTTCCCGGAGGAGTGGGTCCCATGACCATTGCTATGCTGATGTCAAACCTTTTAAGGAGCGTTTCATGAGAACAATTTTATGTTTTGGAGACTCAAACACCTGGGGATACGATGGGAAAGACAACACAGGCCTCCGCTACCCTAGAAATGTCAGATGGACGGGCGTTTTAAAAGAGCATTTAGGCAAAAATTATGAGGTGATCGAAGAGGGGTTAAACGGGAGAACCACCGTCTTAAACCATCCCATCACCGGAAAAATCAAAAACGGTAAAAAATACCTCCCTGCCTGTTTAGCTTCTCACACACCCATTGATCTTGTCATCATCATGCTTGGATCGAACGATGCCAAAGCTTGCTTTGCCTTAACTGCTGAAGATATCGCCATGGGAATGGATGTTCTCCTCAATATCATCAAAAACTCTGCTTGCGGGCCAAATCATACGGTCCCTCACATCCTACTCATGTCTCCCCCTCCCATGAAATCCAAAAACGAACGATACAAGGGAGGCGAGGCCCGACTTAAAGCGCTCGACCCCTACTATTACCAACTCTCCCAAAAATACGGCTGCTCCTTCCTCGAAGCGCGCAAATTCGCCACCACCCTCGGCCTCGACGGCCTCCACCTCGACGCAAAAGCCCACAAGAAGCTCGGCGTCGCCGTCTCCGCCATGGTCACCCGCATCTTCAAAGAATAAGACACGCGCATGAACAAGTGGATCGGGCACGCACGCGGGCACGGGCACGGGCACGAAAGAGGGAAGAGGTAAAGGCTTCTTTTCTTTCCGGATTTCGTGCCCGTGCCCGTGCCCGCGCGCGTGCCCGATCCCACTTGTCCATATTGATTGAATTATTATGTTAGATACCCTATAGTAGGGTGATATGGTGAAAAAGGGACATACCGCTAAGTACGATAATCTATCCAAAACAATCCTCCAATTTATCTCGGGGAAAAAATACACCCCTATGGGCCCTGCCGCTCTGTTTCAGAGGCTTAAGATCCCTCCTGAACTGCTGGAGATGTGCAAACAAATTATTTTAGACCTGACCGAGCAAGGGATCTTAGAAAATAAGAGAAAACAGGTCTGCCTTAAAGTGGTCAAGCCTGAAACAATTACCGGAATCCTTCACATGCATCCCCGAGGCTTTGGATTTGTTCAGCCTGACCATCCTACCCAATATGCTACAGATATTTTTATTCCTAAGCATATGACCGACTCAGCTGTTGATGGAGACCTAGTAGAGGTGGTCGTGAATCCCGATTCCAATTGGGAAAAAGGGCCTGATGGAAAAGTGGTTGCCGTTTTAAAACGAGGACGCACCCACATTGCCGGGACCATCCGTGAAATGGATTCTCATAACCATCTCATCGTCTACGCTCCCCTTTTAGGAACTTCTAAAGCGCTCGTCTGCGATAACCCTCAAAAGCTTCCGGTAAAAATTGGAGAGCGGGTGATCGTGAAAGTAAAAAAATGGGGCGATGAAGAGGATGCAACCACTGGAGAAATTCTCTATTCCATAGGGCATATTAACGACCCCTCCTGCGATGTCCCAGCTGCGATCGAAGAGTTTGACCTGCCTAAAGATTTTTCCCTCGAGGCCATAGAAGAAGCAAAAGAATTTGGCACCACGGTTTCTAAAGCGGATCTCCGGGGCCGAAAAGACCTCACCAAAACCACATCGTTCACCATCGATCCTGAAACAGCAAAAGATTACGATGACGCGCTGTCAATCAGCGTAGATAACAAAGGGAACTTTCATGTCGGCGTCCACATTGCAGATGTCGCTCACTATGTCCTGCCCAATTCTTATCTCGATTGCGAAGCAAAAAAAAGATGCAACTCGACCTACTTTCCAAACTTTTGCCTCCCCATGCTTCCCGAAGAGCTTTCCAATCAGCTCTGCAGCTTAAAAGCAAAAGTAATCCGCCTGACCGCTTCTGTTCTCATGGATTTTGATAAGGAAGGGACCCTTACAAAATATGAGATTGTCCGCGGCTATATTAAAAGCGCGAAGCGATTCACTTATGAAGAGGCAAAAAAAGTCTTAGACGGGAAAGTTAAAAGTCCCTACAAAGGAGAACTTCAACTCATGGAAAAGCTCTGCCTCCTCCTCAGAAAAAAAAGGAGAGAAAGAGGGAGCATCGATTTTGCCATGCCAGAAACAGTCATCGTCATAGACGAAAAAGGCTGGCCCACCGGGATGAAAACAATCGAGTATGATATCACCCATCAGCTCGTGGAAGAATTCATGCTTAAGGCCAATGAAATTGTCGCAAAGCATCTTGCAGATCAAGGGAAACCCCTTCTCTATCGAATCCACGAAGAACCCTCCCCCGAAAACCTCGAAGATTTTTATGCCATGGCGCGCACACTCGGATTTAAGCTCCCTAAAGCTCCCGAGCCCCATGATTTACAACAGATGTTTCATGAAGCAAAAAACACCCCTTACGGACAACAACTAGCCATCGGCTTTATTAGAAGCATGAAACTCGCCTGCTACTCCCCTGAAAATGTTGGGCACTTTGGACTTTCCCTTGAGCATTACTGCCATTTTACAAGCCCCATTCGCAGATACAGCGATCTCATTATTCAACGGATCCTCTTTGAGGATGAATTAACGCAGGAAGAGCTTGATGCGATAGGACTTCGCTGCTCAGGCCAAGAAAGGGTCTCTTTCCGCGCTGAGACAAGCGTCAAAACCTTAAAAAAACTCAGGCTATTAAAAGTTGAACTCGACAAAGATCCGAGCCGCGAATTCACAGGATCTATCACCAAAATCAAGCCTTTCGGGATCCAATTTGAAGTGACCCCCATGATGGTGGAAGGATTTCTACATGTCTCTGAGCTCGAAGACGATTATTTCATCTACGACCCAAGAGGCCACCTCACCGGCAAATACACAGGAAAAATCCACAAAATCGGCGAAACACTCAAAGTCCGCCCCAAATCCCTCGACTTCATCCTCCAAGAAGTCGCTTGGGAACTTATCTGCAAAAGACAAAAAGGATCAAGAGGAAAAAGAACCCTCCCAAGAAGACGAGATTCCCGCCGGCGCTAATCTTAGGCCCGAACGAGACAGTTGCAAAAGCCTATCTTAACCGCGAAGCGGTAATTTAATCGCGATAGCGATGACAGTTGCTAGCCGTGGCGTGACCGAAGGGAACCCACGGAAAACGTCCACCCTCACATCAGAGCCGCGAACAGCGGCGACACCGACAAAAAGAGTGTCGCCGCTGCTCGCGGCTCTCGTATCAGGGTGGACGTTTTCCGTGGGTTCCCTTCGGTCACGCCACGGCTAGCAACTGTCATCGCTATCGCGATTTAATGGCCGCTTTGCGGCTAAGAAATGTATCACGTTATATTTGATGGTTAAAATGCATATCCTAGGCCGCCGCCAAAGACGAAGCCACCCACCTGGACTTTCTCTCCTTCGACATGGGTTTTATCATAAGAGTGAAAATGGGTCTTCTCATACGAATATTCTCCAAAAACATCTATGAGCAAATTCTTCCGGGAAAGAAAATTAAACCCTGTATTGACAAATCCACCTATCCCATTCCGACTAGCATTTGTAGGTACATAAGAGGAATGATTATGTTGGTGAAAATAAAAATAGCGAGGCCCTATGGCAAAATAATATTGGATACGGGGAGAAATAAAGAAAATAGGTTTTATTCCCAAACTTACAGGAAGCATCCAAACCGATGTTCTCTGATCTCCACTAAGCGATCTACCATGTTTCGATAAATATTCAACACTCCCATATAGATTAAGCCCATCCAGGACAGGGCAAGATCCGCTTAGCTGAACATCCAACCCTCCGTCATCATAAATCTTGCGCATCGTATGGTTGGCAAAAAAGAAATACCCCGCCTTAACCTCAAGAATAGGCATAACTTCACGTGAGCAGCAAGCCACTGTAGGACAAGGTTCACTTACCTGAGCCTCTACTTTCTCCTTATCAGGAACACCGCTCGCCGCCATATCAGGAACTTCGCTCTCCTCCTTGTCAGGGAAAAGGAAATCTTCAAGCGTAGGCTGAACTTCTTCGCAAAACACCTGCGTCAACAACACAGAAGGCAAAATCAGACAAAAAAGAGGTTTTAACATATAAAAATCCTTTAGTTAATTGTAATATCCACTGGAGCACTTTCATTTCCCGCAGCATCAAAAGCGGTGATAGCGTAGCTCGTTACAGCCCCTTTCTTTTGGTTATGATCCTCGTATTGAGACGCAGACGCGCTTAAAGTAGCAATTTTCACTCCACTCCGATACACATAGTAGCCTGCTACACCTGTAGACAAGCTAGGGCCCCATTGCAATAGGTTAAATCTTTCGATAAACGTACCAAAGTTGTTCTTTTTCTTACTGCCACTAGGATTTTGTGGCGGCTGAAGGACTGAAGGAACACCTCCTAGTGTAGAAAAGCTCGAGTAAACATTAGAACCGCTTAACCAAGTAAACATGACGTTATTCCCTACCACACTCACCCCTACAAAATCGGCAAAGTTAGACGACGCATTAAGTTGCACACTATCCACACCATTTGTAATATTTACAGGAGTGCTCCAATTTGTTCCCTGATCGCTAGAAAAGCTCGCATATGCATCATTAGATAAACCATCTACCCAAGTTACAACATAACCGACATCTGAGCCGCTTACTACGACATCTGTACCACCAGCCAAACCACTTGCAATGGGTGAAGGTGTGCTCCAAGTCGTTCCATCATCTGCAGAAAAACTTGAATATGCATTACCAGCGTTATCTTGCCAAGTTAGCATAAAACCAGCTGCAGTACCACTTACCCAAATATCAGAATTCACAAGTGCAACCGGCATAGGGGCGGCTGCCGTTAGACTCCAACTCGTGCCATTAGTAGAAATAAATGGAGTAATATTCCCCATGTTCACATTCGCAACAGCCATAAATTTTGGACCAAACCCACTTACCAGTATGGGAGCAGAAACGAGTGTCATCTCCGGAAATGATACGGGATTCCAGGTCATTCCATTATCAGGGGAAATACCTGAATAAAATGAAAATATCATAGACATCGGCGGAACAAGCCAGGTAACCACAAAATCTGCTGATGTTCCACTTATAACGGTAAATAGCGAGGAAGCTTCACTGCTATTAATTTCGTCAGGAGAACCCCAGGGACCACCGGGAGGATATAAACTAGTATAAGGATAGTTTCCAGACGCGGGAGGCTTCCCCTCGGTATCAAGATCTACCCACGACGCCATAAAACCTGCAGCCGTCCCACTTACCCAAGTAGGGAAATAATGGCCCGGCGATGCCGTTAGTTGCAAAGGATTAATCGACGCGTTAGTCCAAGAACCACCATCATTAATAGAAAAAGCCGAGAACGCAGTAAGTATACCCGGCGGCGCACCTGCAGAAATAGTAAACGTCGTCATAAATCCCGATCCGTTTCCACTCACTACAGGAGGGGTAACAACATTTCCTAGTTCAAGCCCCGAAGTTGTAACCTGCACAGGGGCTCCCGGAGACAGCGGATTAGCAGCAAACTGTACTGATGGCAGCAGCACAGAGACCAGAGCAATTACCGGCAAAGCCCATTTTTTGTACATTTCTGCTACTCTCATTTTGGATCGTGTATAAAAATTTTTCACAAAAAAGTCAAACACCATTTAGTTAATTGTAATATCCACTGGAGCGCTTTCATCTCCCGAAGCATCAAAAGCGGTGATAGCGTAGCTCGTTACAGCCCCTTTCTTTTGGTTATGATCCTCGTATTGAAACGTGGTCGCATTTAAAGTGGCAATCTTCACCCCATTGCGATAGACATAATAACCCGCCACTCCTGTGGATGGGCTTGGGTTCCATTGCAATAGGTTAAATCTTTCGAAAAACGTTCCGAACTTATTCTTTTTCTGATTGCCACTAAGATTTTGTGGCGGCTGAAGAACTGAAGGAGCTCCTCCTATTGTACAAAAGCTCGAATAAACATTTGCATCAGTGCCTGTCCAAGTGAACATGACCTCACTCCCCACAACACTTACCCCCACAAACCAAGCAAAGGCACTCGTCCCAGAAGAAAATGCATTATTATCAATAGTTACAGCAGGACTCCAAGTCGTTCCCTGATCGCTAGAAAAGCTCGCATGTGCACCGCCCATAGAATCTATCCAAGTCGCAACAAAACCCACATCAGAGCCGCTCACCGCGACATCTGTATTAGCAGCCAATCCAGTTGCAATGGGTGAAGCTGTGCTCCATGTGTTTCCATTATCAGTAGTAAAACTTGAAAACGCATCCTCTGAAGTATCTCTCCAAGTCACCATAAAACCATCTGTAGTTCCACTTATCCAAAAATCAGAGGCCGCAGGAACAGAGGGAAAGAGGAGTGACATTGGAGTCCATATCGCTCCAGCTCCATCATCGGAAAAAAATGGATGACCTACTCCCGATTCTTCCAGAATAGCCATAAAATTTGAACTAACCCCACTTACAAATACCTGGCTTGTCATCGCGCATATCCCATGAATCATATGGTCAGTCCAACTCGTTCCACTGGGAGCAAAACTCGACCAAAGTGCATTACTACCCCTCCACGTAACCACAAAACCTACAGTGGTTCCAGCTACAACACTATATATAGTAGCGGGTTCGGCATTATCAATTTGATCAGGAGAACTCCAGGTACCGCTCTGGTATAAACTAGTATTAGGGGCGTTTGAACTTGGAGGCCCGCTCGGATCCGTATCTACCCATGATGCCACAAAACCTGTTGCGTTTCCACTTACCCAAGTGGGAAAAACATCCGTTGTAGTCAGGGTGTTAATCGGCGGTGTAGTCCAAGAAGCACCATCATTGCTAGAAAAACCTGAGAACGCAAAAAACGAGGGCGAGAAGCCAACAGTATTAAAAATAGTAAACGTTGTCATAAAACCCGTAGCGTTTCCACTCACTACAGGAGGGGTAACAACAGCTCCTGCTGCAGCTGTCGTAGCTGTAACATTCACAGGGGCTCCCGGAGACAGCGGATTAGCAGCAAAGTTTATCGAAGGAAGAAGCGAAGCAATCAGGGCAATTACCGGCAAAGACCATTTTCTAGACATTTAGACAACTCCTTGTTTGGATCATATGTGTAAAGATTTTCCAGAAAAAGGTCAAACATATTTTGCGCTTTATTGGCTTCTGTGCAATGATGCGTGGTACCATGAAAAAGTACTTCATCACCGGGCTTGTGATCTTGCTTCCGTTAGTGATCACTATTGCCATTGTCGGGTTTATCATTAAAGTGCTCACAAACCCCTTTATGGGGATGATCTCTAGCGTCCTTTCCCATTTGCATATCATTGACAAAGGATTTTTGTTTTTAAAGCCGGAACAATTGATCAGAGTTACTAGCCAGCTTCTCATCTTGGTTTTGCTCTTTCTCGTAACCGTCGGATTGGGAATCATTGCAAGGTGGTTTTTTATCAACAGCTTAATGAAGTTGGGCGATAAAATATTACGGCGAATCCCTCTTGTTAATACAGTCTACAAAACGACACAGGACATCATTCAAACCCTCTTTGTATCTGATAAAAAATCGTTAAAACAAGTGGTCATGATCCCTTTCCCACAACCCGGAATATACGCTATGGGGCTAATTTCAAGAGATGCTCCTAAGGTCTGCTGCGAAAAGACAAACGCCGATTTAATTTCTGTCCTAATCCCCACAACACCTAACCCTACCACCGGTTTTTTGCTCATGTATCCCAAAGAACAACTTATTTACCTCGATATCAAACCTGAAGAGGCCATTAAATATATAGTATCCTGCGGAGTCATCATCCCTGAACATCCGTCCAAGGCTCTATGAAGAAATATTTACTTACTGGACTTGCCATCCTCCTCCCCTTTGTACTGACAATAGCCATCATCGTTTATCTATTTGATCTTTTTACCGAGCCATTTTTAGGGATTGTGCAGAGTATCTTCCCCAATGAAAGGATCTCCATATTTATCAGCAGACTCATTGTGTTTGCTCTTTTAGTGCTGCTGATATTTATATTAGGCTTTTTTGCCAGAAAATTCTTTTTCAGGGCTCTCCTCAACTGGTCAAATGCCCTTTTTTCCCGAATCCCCTTTATTAAAGGGATCTATAAACTCACAAAAGATGTCACCAATGCCATGTTTACCGAAGGAAAAAAAACATTTAAAGAAACAGTTCTCATCCCTTTTCCTTCGGGAGACTCCCATGCCCTAGGTTTTATCACAGGGGAGATCCCCGAAAGATTAAAGCAAGTCCTCTCAGAGACTGAAGTGAGTGTGTTTGTCCCCACCGCTCCCCAACCCATCTCCGGATTTTTATTACTTTCCCCAAGAAAATTTTTACATCCCGTCGACATCACAACCGAAGAAACATTTAAATTTTTACTTTCATGCGGCACTTTCCATCCGGGAGAGGAACCGAAGGAATAAGAAAAAGAAGATCGGGCACGCACGCGGGCACGGGCACGGGCACGAAATCCGGAAAGAGAAGAAACCTTAACGTCCTCCCTCTTTCGTGCCCGTGCCCGCGTGCGTGCCCGATCTTCTCTTCGTCTTCCTCCCCCTAGAAATATTTTACCTTTACAACTACAACCCCATTTCTTATAATTTAAGCATCTTTTAAGAAAGGAGCCTATTATGGTCAGAATCAGCAAACAAGAAGAAAGAAGAAGCCGCTCTCCTAAGCGCTGCCGCCCTCCGTCGCCCAAGACAGGAACAAAACAAGACAACCTGCCGCAAGGATTCAAAGTCCACGCCAATGCGCTTGAAGGCTCATTTGAAGCATTTATTCCAAAAATTAAATAAGTAAAAGGTTACCACAATGACAAGACATGCAAGTTATGGAAAATCGAACAAAGGCGCCAAGAAGCGTAACGTATTAAAACGTTTTGAACGTGTCGATGTACTGCGTAGCTTAGGGCGTTGGAAAGACGGCGAAAACAAACGGGTCACCAACCTTCCTAAAACTCCAGTTCCCTCATAGAGAACGATGAGCGATGAATAATGAGTAATGAACGGAAGAGGGAAAGAAAAAGAAATGCTGAATGGTGAATGCTAAACGAAAAGCGGGAAAAACCGCCTTTAAAGTTACTGTATTTAATCGTCAGAAAGATCTCAAAATCTCTTCTGCTGCTGTTAAAAAGCTTGTGCGCGCGCTCATAGAAAAAATGGATGTTGCTTGTGAAGAGATCATCGTCCATTTCGTGAGCCAAAAGAAGATCTGCGCACTACATGCCCAATTTTTCAATGACCCCTCCCCAACAGATTGTATCACATTCCCTATGGACAAAAAGCTCCTGGGAGAAATTTTCGTTTGCCCCAAAGCTGCTATCGATTATGGGACAGAACCTTACCTGGAAACCACCCTGTACATCGTTCATGGCCTTCTTCATTTACTGGGCTATGATGACATAGATCCCAAAGATCGTCAAAAAATGAGAAAAAAAGAAAAATGGTGCTTGAACTTTTTAAATGAGAATCAGATAAAGTTAGATATATGGTAACAGAATTCCCGCTAGCGCACCCCCTACTAGCAGTCATCTTTCTTTTAGGCTCTACCCTCTTAAGCGGGGTCTATAACACCTTGCAAAGAATGGGCCAGCTCGAGGCGGAGGAACTTTTTACCAAACGATCAAGATCCTCGTTTTTTCATATCATTTCGCGCGCCATCTCTCGGGAGAAGCAATGGCAAAACCTCCTTTTCTCAGTTAACTTCACTAAAGGGGTTTTCCAGCTCTGCTATGCAATCACCGTATTCTTCTTTTTTGTTTACCAGGAACCTTTTAACCGGGCCTTAAGCGCTGAAGCCCTTCAAATCCGCTGGGATCCCTTTTGGATCCTGATCATTATCGCCATCAGCATAGTTGTCTACGTCGTGATCGATTTCCTTATGAACCTCTTTGCCGTCTCAAAACCAAAACTTTATTTATCGGTCTTTTTTCCTGTTGTCTCCCCTCTCATTCTTCTCTGCTTCCCATTAAGCTACCTTTTTGTAAAAACCTTTAAATTCTTTACTCCATCGGCGGAAACAAAACCCCTTCCTCCTACATTTAAACTTAGGGACAAAATTTTAGAATTTTTACGCGAGTCCAGACTCACCCGCTACCTAGAACCTAGCGAGCAGGCCCTCATTTTGTCGATTGCTTCCTTCAAAGAAAGAATAGCCAGGGAAATCATGGTACCCAGAATCAATGTCTTTAGTCTATCTTCAGACACAAGCATTGAGGAGGCAGCCACCCACTTTATTGAGCAAAACTACAGCAGAATCCCCGTTTATAGAGATAGTGTCGACCATATCATCGGGGTGCTTTTGTACAAAGACGTATTAAATATTTATGCAAAAAAATCAAAAGAGATCCACTCTCCTGTCGAATCTCTTGCAAAGCCCGTTCTCTACACACCTGAAACTAAAAAAATCTCTTCCCTCTTGCAGGAATTTAAAGCCAAACAGATCCACCTCGCTATCGTGGTCGACGAATACGGTGGAACAGAAGGGATCCTCACTATCGAAGATATTTTAGAGGAACTCGTAGGAGAGATCGCAGACGAGTACGACAGCGGCACAGAAACACTCTTTACCGCCCTCCCCACAGGCGGGTGGATCGTCGACGCAAAAATGGGCATTTTTGAAATCCATGAGCAGCTAGGCATTACAATCCCCGAAGGGGCAGAATACGAAACAATAGGCGGCTATATCTACCATAGGGCAGGCTCTATCCCAACAAAAGGCTGGCGCATCCACCATGATGACTTCGATCTCGAAGTGATCAGCTCTAGCGAAAGAGCCATTGAGAAGGTCAAAATTACACCGTTATCTAAGAAATAAAGAGAAGATCGGGCACGCACGCGGGCACGGGCACGAGCACGAAATCCGGAAGGAGAAGAAGCCTTAACGTCTTCCCTCTTTCGTGCCCGTGCCCGTGCCCGTGCCCGCGTGCGTGCCCGATCTTAGGCCTCCGCCTGAAATAAACTGTTTTCTTTTTATTGTTTATCCTTTATCCTTCATCTTTTAGCCTTTAAAAAAGTTGGTTTCTCCATGCGTCGATCGATTTGTTTTTGTGAGCCTAATAGTGTTTTAGCTGGCAGTGTGTCTACTTGGAAGTTTTGTTATACAACAGCTGCAACTCTTCCCAAAGGGGCAGCACTCCGTTTTGACTTGGCTAGCATGGGAAGGGATATCGACTGGGAAGTACCTCAAACCAATCCCAAAGAAAAAACAAATCTTATCTGGGCAGAAATGGAGGGAACAAAAGCTTTTAATGCCACCGCCGTGGAAGTCCCTGATAGCTTTGCCCCCGTCTTTGATTTTATCCTTCCAGCAGAGTTAAAAACCGGCGAGACTCTAACGATTTTTTTAGGACAAAACAGGGCGCAGACTACAGTAATGAGACGCCGTCCTTTTAATCTCTATATCGATCCGAAAGGGAAAAAAGATTTTAAAGAAGCAGAAGTATTCACAATGGATATCCGTGGAAATGTTTTAACTAACATTCGGATCATCGCCCCATCGATTGTTTCTAAAAATAAACGTTTCGATGTCATTGTTCGCTTTGAAGACCAATTTGGAAATTTGACAAGCAATGCGCCCGAAGGAACATTAATCGACCTGAGCTATGAGCATTTAAGGGAAAACCTCAACTGGAAACTTTTCATTCCCGAAACAGGATTCATTACACTTCCCAACCTCTATTTTAATGAAGCCGGCGTCTATAAAATTCAACTGCGCAACATGCAAAATGGAGATAAATTTTATTCCTATCCTATTAAATGTTTTTCCGAGCTAAACTACGCCATATATTGGGGCCTTCTCCATGGAGAATCTGATCGGGTCGATTCAACCGAGAATATCGAAAATTGTCTCAGGCATTTCCGTGACGAGAAATCGCTCCAGTTTTTTGCGACCTCTTCTTTTGAAAGCGTCGAAGAAACTCCTCAAGATCTTTGGAAGACCATCTCTACCTATATCGCTGAATTTAATGAAGATTACCGATTTGATACATTTTTAGGATTCCAATGGTGTGGAGATCCTAAGACCGAAGGGCTCCGTCAAATTATCTATTCAAAAGACGCCAAGCCCATTTTACGAAAAAAAGATGCAAAGACCAACACTCTTAAAAAAATCTACAAAGGCGTTGTACAAAAAGAGATCCTAGCAATCCCTTCATTTACAATGGCCAAGGGATTTCAATTTGATTTTGAAGATTTTACAGATGATGTAGAAAGAGTAGTAGAGATTTACAATGCATGGGGATCCTCAGAGTGTTTAGCTAAAGAAGGTAATCTGCGTCCCATTACAACAACTGGCAAATCAGGCATCTCTGAGACTGAAGAGGGGTCCATCCGCAAAGCGCTACTTAATAACAGACGCTTTGGTTTTGTTGCCGGAGGTCTTGACGATAGAGGAATTTTTAATGGTCTTTTTGAAGGAGACCAAATTCAATATTCTCCCGGCCTCACAGCCATCATTTCTATAGAACAAACCCGTGAAGCCCTTTTACAGGCCCTCATTAACAGACATTGCTATGCAACTACAGGAGAAAGGATCATCCTCGGATTCTCCATTGCAGGCGCAAATATGGGAAGCGAACTTAATACAAAGGCTAAACCAGGCCTTGTTCTTAATAGACACATCACGGGGTATGTTGCTGGAAGCTGCGAGATCCAAGAGGTCCTCATCATACGCAATGGCAAACCCTTTAAAACGCTATATCCTAAGACAAATCACTTTGAATTTGCCTTAGATGATACTGACCATCTTAACGGAGTTGAGGTATCATCCAAAGATGAACGCCCCCCATTTGTCTACTATTACGCCCGCGTATTGCAAAGTAACGGCCACATCGCCTGGAGCTCCCCCATCTGGATCGACCACATAGCCGAAGTAAAAGCCCCACCCTCAGCAGCGCCAGCAGCAGCGGCAGCCCCAACCCCCGCAAAAAAGAAGACCAAACCCAAGAAATAAGAAACGCAAAACGCAAAACAGAAGAGAAGATCGGGCACGCACGCGGGCACGGGCACGGGCACGGGCACGAAATCCGGAAAAAAAAGAAGCCTTAACCTCTTCTTTCTTTCGTGCCCGTGCCCGTGCCCGTGCCCGCGTGCGTGCCCGATCTTCTCTTTCTTAGTCCATGCACGCATCTTAAAGATTTTTTATCCGTTACATATAAATTCATCTATCTAGTATCATCCAATTCATGAAAAATTTAATTTTAATCTTGATGATTCTAGTATCTCCTCTAATTTCTGAAGAGATCAATAAAATTCAAATTCCCTATCTGATGCAAAGCGGGGACTTTGATAAATCCCTCACCCTTTATGAGCAATACAAAGCTCAAATTGGGCGGCATGATTTTGAGCTACTTGGACAAGCCTGCCAAATTATCTTGGAACAAGGGGCCAAAAGCGATGACTCAGAAAAGCAGCTTTTGAGCATTTATGGCGCTGGAATTGCAGGGATAACCTCCTGTATCGATCTTTTGGAAAACACTATCACTGCCTCCGCACTGCAAATCCAGATGGCGAGTATCCAAATTTTATCTCAAATGCAAGATGACCGTGCAGATGAACTCTTAACAAAAGCGATGTCCTCAGATCATTTTGGTGTAAGAATGGAAGCTGCCTATCAGCTATCAGTGCGCAAACATATCAAAGCAGTTGGATATATCGAGTCTTTGATGCATAGGCTTCCTCCGCAGCTCCGCTTCTTCTTCCCCCAGTTTTTTGCCCTTATTGGCACTAAGGAAGCTGTCAACATCCTAAAGCTGATGATGAACGATAAAGAGGTGCAAACACGCATTGAGGCTGTTTTAAATGCCGCCCGTTTTGGCAGAGACGATCTTCTCCCCACTATCCGGGCCAATGTGACCCATGTCAATATTCCTGAACAAGAATCGTGCGCTTTTGCTCTGGGCGCACTGAAAGATTCCAAATCTATTCCTAAACTTAAAACCCTCATTAAATCTCCGAATACCAATGTTAAGCTAGCGGCGCTCCGCTCGCTACACATGCTAGGAGACACCGCCATAGATCAAGAAATTATAGAAATGGCAAAAGCGAAAGATCTATTTGCCATTGCTATTCTAGGCGACATCAATAACTCTGAAGAAGTTTTAGCAGAACTATCAAAATCTGAGGACCTCCAAGTTAAATACAACGCTGCAATTGCCCTTTTACAGAAAAAAGACAATAGATGTATCGAGCCTATCCTAGAAATCCTCATCCGCGATGTACGCGACTTGGGCTTTTTCCCAAATCCATCACATGGCAAATCGCTCACCGCATGGAAGGTGATCACTTCTGCAAGACAGCATATAAAAGAATATCCTTACGATCTTTACGCCGTGTCCCTAGCGCTGCGCGAACACCTCTTAAAACAATGCCTCGAATTAAAAGAGAAGGAATTTTTACTCATTGCCGACCTCGTCTTTGAAAGCAAACAAACCTCCCTTATACCGCTCCTTGTCCGTCTACTTGAAAACCTCCAAACACCCGAAGCAAAAAACCTCCTCCAACACAAAGCACAAAAAGCAGGAGCGCCCCTCATACGCGCTTATAGCAACCTTGCAGCCTTCCGCCTTAACATGGGTGGAGGACACGAAAAAACCTTGAAGCAATGGATCCAAGATCAAAAAAATAACGAGATGATCCGGTTCCGCCCCGCACTCCCCTTTGACATACGCCTGCCCGATACCTCTTTTGAGCTTACCCCCGAAGAAAGCTCTCTTCTCCTCATAGAATCTTACGAGGCTCTAGCCGCCCGTCATGAAGAAGGATGTATCGACATCCTCCTTAAAACTCTAAAAGAGGGGAACCCTAAAAACAGATGCGTCATCGCAGGACTGATCCTAAAGAGCATCGAATGAACGATGAACGATGAATGATGAGTAATGAACTTAAGAAAATGAAGAGGAAGATCGGGCACGCACGCGGGCACGGGCACGGGCACGAAAGAAAGAAGGATCTGAGTTCTCTCTTTCCCTCCCTCTTTCGTGCCCGTGCCCGTGCCCGCGTGCGTGCCCGATCCTCTTTCTTTCTTTTTCTTTTTCTTCTACTCATTACTCATTACTCAGCGTTCAGCGTTTCCCCTATGGAGAAGGAAGATTTCACTATTAATCTCAGGGATCCTGAGTTTAGCCATGGAGTTATTTTTACTGAGAAGGGAGGGATCATTACAGCTGAAGGGATGCGCATTCAGGCGCAGAAGATCAGCTATACCAATAGAATTGAAAATGGGCATCCTGTGCAGCGAGTGGAAGCTGAAGGGGATCTTCTTGTCGAGTATGGAGAACATTCCTTTGTGGGGGAGAAGCTCGAATACGACTTTGTCACACAATCAGGCTATCTGACAGAAGGGAAAACTTATGTGGGAGTCTGGTTTTTGGGGGGAGATAGAATCGAGCTTCGGCCCGACAAGGGGTATTTTATCTACGGAGCTTTCATCACAACCTGCGAAAGCCAGGACAACACCTGGGACATCAGTGCGGGGCTCGTAAATATTTCAAACGACCACCTCCTTTCTGCTAAAAATATCCGCTTCCGCTTTGGAAGGTTCCCCATCTTTTGGCTCCCCTCTTTCAAAAGCAATTTGAAGTATTTTACCGACCCTCCCATCCGCTATAAAGTAAAATGGGATAAGGGGCTCGGCCCGCGAGCTACCATGCGCTACCGGATTTACTCTTGGGAAGATTTTGATCTGTTTTTCCGTTTAGACTATCGCTTAAAAAGAGGCTTTGGCGGAGCTCTTGAATCCAAATATGTTTCCCCCAATAAAAACCTCACCTTCTTAACAAAATCCTATGGTGCGCACGACAAAGTGATAGCCATCGAAAGGGGCAATAAGAGATTCCGTCTCCAAGGACTCTACGATCAGATAAGCAATGATGAAAAAACAAAACTCTACATCACTTACGATAAGTTTAGCGACGATAAGATGCCGCGCGATTTTAAAAGCGACGACTTTGAGGTAAACACACAGAAAAGATCGATCTTAATTTTCTCCCATCAAGAGGACAATTCCCTTGCAAATGTCCGCTTCCAACCCCGGCTTAACCCTTTTCAAAGCTTGGACCAAGAACTTCCCTTTGTCAACATTGCCATCCGCCCTTTCTCCGTTCTCGGGATCCTTTCAGAAAACAGAGTGAACGCTTCTTATCTCGATTACACCTACAACAAGTTCTTACACAACTATGTCCACAACCTCCACGCCGCAAGGATTGAAACGACAAACCAAATATACAGGCCCTTTCAAATCTCCCACTTCACTCTCACTCCTAGAGTAGGAATCGATGCGATCTTTTATAATAATAATCAATTTCGCAGCTCGATTGGCCAAGGAGTTGTCACTTACGGTGGTGTAGCAAACACCCGTTTAAGGGGTGGGACCTCCTATTACACCCACCTGATTGAGCCCTATATCACCTACGACGGGATCACCAACCCTCTTGCAAAGCTCTATCAACACTACATTTTTAATATCGACGATGGTTACTCAAAGGTCAATCTAGCCCGCTTTGGTGTGAAAAATACCTTTTATTCCAAAAAATGCCTTTCAATGATCCCTCCCTTCTACAATGACACTTACCTTTACCTCTTTTTTCATGATAAAGAGCTCCAAAAAACCCTTGCAAAAGTTTACTCCTCATTTGGGATGAACCTAGCCTCTGTCGCCCTAAAAGCAGGGGTAGAATGGAACGTAGAAGAAAAAGTTTGGGATTACACAAATGCCCGGACCGATTGGACGGTAAATGAAAATTTTGCTTGCGGGGTCGAATACCGGCATCGAAGCCGCTTTGATTGGAGAAAATCAGATCATGAAAATTATATTTTAGACTTTGCAAGACCTGTCTCAGAGATGCTCCACTCCCCCCTTTCTGATGGCAGAAATACCCTCCTCACACGCTTCTACTTAAGGCTTTCACCCAAAGTCACTTGTCAATTTCAATCCCATACCGGATGGGGAAGAAACAATGAGCCCGGCTACACCTCTGTGAAGCTCGACCTCTTCACCCTCCTAGCCTGCCAATGGCAGCTCCGCCTCTCGATGCAATACGACAAAGCCGACGGATTTAGCCCCACAGCCTCAATTTCTCTCGTTGAATAAAAAATTCCTACCTGAAAATTATTTAGCTATACCTTAATTGTAACTTCATTTATGCTTAACGGTGTCCAAAAAAAAGGAGGACGTTTTATGTCTTGTATTTTATCTGATTTAGGTGAAAGAGGTCGTTCGATGGAGATTGCTACACTGGCTCTAAATACTGTAAAGGATACAGTATCGAACTGTGCAGACACTGCATTTGGAGTAATTGGTAGTATATTCAATGTGGCTACACTGGGATTGATTAAAGATTTGAATCAAAAATCCTGTACTTTATTAGGAATGTCAACAAGAGAACTTCTCGTGAACCCTGCGGAAGCTCTCTTAAAGATTCTCGATAAAAAAGCCGTAGGTCATAACGTAACAGCGCGTTTAAACGGCGGCAATATGCTTGGAGATTGCGTTCAAACCTATTTAACAATAAAGGCGTTTCGGTTTCACAGAAGCGACTCGTTTTGTGTAAAACAGATCGCTTCACGATTCACTTATCTTGCAGCAGGAGTTTTAGGAGCACTTGCAAAAGTTGTTGACCTCATCGTAGGACTAGTCGCCCTTGTCTTTTCTCTAGCTACATTTGGACAAGTCCAAGAATTAAATAACTGCGTCCATAACAATCTTTCGTCTGTTGACTTGATCAACACCCTCTTCCGTGGTGTATTAGGATTCCTAAGACCCGCAGCAAATGGTTAACACTTAACAACCTCCCAGGCCTTCCCGGCCTGGGTCTCTCTTGAGTTGGACCCAAAAGCGCTTCGCGCTAATCTTTGGTGTGGTATTTCTTTTTGATGGCGCGCAGGTCGGGCTCGAGGGCTTTTCTTTCTTTGGGATCGAGCCGGTCGATGAATAAGACGCCGTTGATGTGATCGTTTTCATGCAGGATCACGCGCGCTTTGTAGCCTTCTACCTCTTCGGTAAACTTGCGTCCATCCAAATCTGTAGCCTCGACCACAATCTTTAGCGGCCGCACCACTTCAGCTCTAATACCCGGAATAGAGAGACACCCTTCAGTATCTACTTGAGTCTCCTCTCCGACCAGTGTGATTTTGGGATTGATGAACGCTTGGGGCTCAGTGAGTCTAATCTGCCCATCTTCAAGCTCTTCGTAATTTCTCAAAATAAAGAGGCGGATTCCCCGGCCAACTTGGGGCGCAGCAAGACCAATGCCATTGTTTTCGTCCATAGTGACGAGCATATCTTCTGCAAGCTTCCTAAGCTCATCCGTAACCTCTTCTATAGGCTTAGCCTTTTTTCGAAGGATCGGATCGCCATAATAGCTAATCTTTAGCTTCATCTCTCTACTCTTGCGTCTCTTCAATTGTTATCGGAGCTCTAGCTTTGCTTTTCCCAATCCCTTGCGTCCAAATAGAGAGAAGAACACAAGAAATCATAAAAATAACCGCCAAATAAGCGGTGATCTTTTTTAAGACATCAGCAGTGGAAGTTCCGAAAACAGACTCTCCGGGATCTCCCCCGAATGATGCTCCAAGACCCATGCTCTTGCTCTCTTGCACTAAAATCACCAGGCAAAGGATAGCGCATAAACCCATGAATAAGAATAATGCGACATAAAAAATAAACGACATAAATAATCCTACAATTAATACATAATAATTTTCGCAAACGTTTTGGGATCAAGAGATGCTCCCCCGACCAAAACTCCATCGATATCAGCCTCTTTCATCAGCGTGCTCATCACTTCAGGCTTCACTGAGCCGCCATATAAAATCGAGACTTCATTTCCAACAAATCCTCGGCAAAACTTATGAGCCTCCTGAGCCATCTCCGGAGTGGCTGTTTTACCTGTTCCTATCGCCCACACAGGTTCATAGGCGAGAATGAGATTTTTAAAGTCTGTCACCCCTTCGAGACATTCTGTAAGTTGGGCCCTTAAAACAACTTCCCTATCTTCCCCCTCTTTTTCTCCGACGCAAAGGATCGCCTTGAGCCCTGCGCTTAACGCCTTTTTAACTTTTTTGTTAATAAAAGCATTAGACTCGTGGAATATGTGCCTCCTCTCTGAATGACCGAGGATAACAAATTCTGCTCCTGCCTCTTTTAACATCCGCGCGGAGATCTCTCCAGTAAAAGCCCCTTCTTCCTCAAAGTGCATATTCTGCGCCCCTACCACAAACTGCCCTAAAATAGCCGCATGGATAGCTGTGAAGGGAACAGCGAGCATGATAATTCTCTTTGGCTGTACAACTAAAGAAGAAAGTTCTAGGATATAATCCCTAGCCTCTTTGGCCGTTTTATACATTTTCCAGTTGCCTGCGATGATGGGTATACGTTCCATAGGTGTGTATGATATATTTAATAGGACTTTTATGACAATACTGAGTGTTACAGAACTGACTCTTTCTATAAAAAAACAACTTGAAACCAATTTCCAAGGGGTTCAAGTCAAAGGGGAAATTAGCAATTTAAAATTTCAAAGCTCAGGGCATATCTATTTTACTTTAAAAGATGCCGAAGCTCAAATCTCCGCCGTTCTATTTAAAGGGAATACAAAAAACCTCCCCCGGCTGCCTAAAGAGGGGGATGAGGTCGTTCTTAAAGGGGAGCTGACCGTCTACTCTCCTCGCGGAAGCTATCAAATTTTAGTGCGTGAGATCCAGTTTGCAGGGGTGGGCGAGCTCCTCATGAAGCTCCATCAACTCAAAGCCAACATAGAAGCGAGAGGTTGGATGAGCCAAGTCCACAAAAAACCCCTCCCAAAATTCCCAAAAAAAATTGGCGTTGTGACAAGCCCTACAGGCGCTGTGATCCAAGATATCATCCACATTTTATCGCGCAGATTTGCAGGGTTCCAGCTCGTCCTAAACCCCGTTAAAGTTCAAGGGGAAGGGGCCGCCCAAGAAATTGCCCAAGCGATCAACCAATTTAATGAACATCATCTCGCAGATGTTATCATCGTAGGAAGAGGCGGAGGATCGCTAGAAGACCTCTGGGCCTTTAACGAAGAGATCGTTGCAAAAGCGATCTTTGAATCCAAAATCCCCATTATTTCAGCTGTCGGCCATGAGACCGACTTTTCCATAGCCGACTTCGTAGCCGACGTGCGCGCCCCCACCCCCTCTGCTGCTGCAGAGCTCGTGATAGGAGAAAAGGCCCAGCAAATCCTCCGCTTCGATGATATGGAAAATAAAATCGAAAGAAGTTTTAAACAATTCATTTCCCAAAAAAAACTCCGCCTCACCTCCATGCATAAGCAGGCAGACGCGCTAAAGCCCTCTTTTCAAATCGCCACACTAAAAAACAGACTCAAACAAATAGAGAAAGCCCTCAATACCGTCTGCCTTGGACAGCTCCAAAGAAAAAAGGAGAGATTTAAACAACTCATCTCCCATCTTAAATCGATCGACCCCAAAAACCTTTTCACAAAAGGGTATTGCATCCTCTTTTCTGAAAAGAAAGAATCGGTTATCCTCTCCACTAAAGATTTGCAACCAAACTCTCACGTCTGCCTCATGATGCAGGGTGGAGAGGCAAAAGCAACCATTAACGAGATAACCCATGAATGAAACATTTGAACAATCCTATGCCAGACTTGAAGAAATTTTAGAAAAAATGAATTCGGGTAAAGTCACCATTGACGACTCCTTAAAACTTTACGAAGAAGCCGACAAGCTGATCCACTCCTGCACAAAACGACTCACTGACGCAGAACAAAAGATCGAACTCCTCATCAAACAAAGATCAGGCGAGCTCGCCCTCGACGAAACCGGCCACCCCAAGACAAGCCCATTCTGAAGAGGAAGATCGGGCACGCACGCGGGCACGGGCACGGGCACGAAAGAGGGAAAAGGCTGAGCTTTCTTTCGTGCCCGTGCCCGTGCCCGCGTGCGTGCCCGATCTTCCTATTAAGCCTTAACTGGTTCGGAGGTCTTTTCCATTTCGTGGCCGATGAAGCGAGCTGCGGGGATGGAGATTGCGGCAAAGGTGATTGCCAAGATGCCCACGAAGATGGCGCTCTCTCCTGGGCCTCCCATCATGAGGAATAATAGAATGCTGAGTAGTGAAGAGCTCCCCCTGCCTAAACGGGAGCCAATCCCGTCGATGATCAGCTTCCCTTTCATTTGGGCCTCTTGAGTGAGAGGAATAAAGGAGAGCTCTTTGATGGCATCAAACAGGGTATACTTGGCAGCTCTCCCAATACAGAAATGGAGACTTCCCAAAATTATTGCTATGGTGAGCGAAGAACCAACCGGAAAGAGGCCTACTTTGCCGCAATAAATGACAAAGAAAAAAGCAAAAGTGATCCCGATCATGAGAAAAGGGGTAAGCATGATCGTTCGACTCCAACGATAGGCCTGTAAAAGATAGGGGGTGATAAAAAGAGCGCTTACAGCTGTGCATATCCCCATCCAAAACGAGAGGGAGCCCATGTATTGGCAGTATTCAGAAGGGGTCGGATATTTGCTTTTGAGGGTTTCTAAAAAGATCAATTCTCCTAGCGCATAACAAATGTATTCGGCAACCACGATAAGCAATAGTGAGCTAAGATAGCGCGACTTCATCAGAAAACGCAAGCTAGACGAGAGAGATAAAAGTCTTTTTGAAAAAGGTTCTTTAGGCTGCACCTCCGATACTAGCTTTGGAACAAGGGATAATTTCTTAAAGAGAGCTGTAAAAAGGACCAGAGTAAAAAGGCCGCATACAACTAAAAAAAATGTCAGCATATAAAGGGAGTGCTGCCATCTTTGAGTAGAGAGAGATAACAGGTTCCAGCTAAATAAAGAGGTAGAAAAAACAGTGATGGGGCCCGCTAGCATCGTCCCAATGCTGCTCCCCAAAAGCAAAGGGGGATAAAATCTTTTAGCCTGTTCCAAAGAGAGTTTTTCATTGAGAAATCCCCAGAAAATCACTGAAAGGAGGGCCACCTTCCAAAGCTCAGACATAATGTAAAATACCATATCGGGCCAATGGGTAAAGACAACTTTAAATCGAGTAAACCCAAAAAGGAAGCCTAACTTAGCCTCTAAGAGCCCATGAATCTCCTCTCTATAAGGATAAATCCAATAAGCAAAAACAAGAAAAAAGGAGAGAAAAAAAATCATTGTCATCGAAAAAATCAGCCTAAAGGAACAAACGCGCATCAGCCGAGAAAGGACCCACGTCAAAAGAATAGAGGCCGGAAAAGTCCCAAACAGCTCAAAGTAAGGAATAAAAGTGGCGCTTCCTCCCGTATCGGCAACAACCAGCGCGTTGCGCATACTGCGTAAAATACTAAAGTTTACATTAACAAGGGCGACGATAAGGAGCATGAACGCAAAAATCAGCCACTCCTCTCTTTTCACAGAAAAAATGAATCGCTTAAACATTAGACCTCTTGCCGCAATATTCTAAAGACTGCTACCTAATTAATGCAAGATTGTTATAATACAATGCTATGGAAGAGATGATCGTACTTGTCGACGAAAACGACGTGGAAGTCGGTATTAAAGAAAAATTAGCCACCCACCTGGAAGGGAAAATGCACCGGGCTGTCTCCGTGTTTCTGCTAAATAGTGAGAGGCAAATGCTCCTTCAGCAAAGGGCCCTTTCCAAGTACCACTCAGGAGGCCTTTGGACAAACACCTGCTGTGGACACCCCAGACCTGGGGAATCCCCTATCATGGCCGCAAAACGGCGCCTCTTCGAAGAAATGGGAATTTCCTGCGCACTGGAAAAAAAATTTAATTTTACATACCGAGCAGAGCTAGACAAGAACCTGATTGAACATGAATTCGACCATGTCTTTGTAGGTTTTTTCGAAAACGACCCTATCCCCAACCCCGCTGAAGCCTCCGACTGGAAATGGATGGGGCTCGAAGAGGTTCAAGAAAATATTAAAAAAAATCCCGAGCTTTACACAGCCTGGTTTAAAATCATCATTAATTCTGAATTGATTAAGGAAATTCATGATTGTAGCCCTATTTCCTAATACCCAAAAAACCCAATCTAGGAATTTAGCAATAGGGATTGTCGAGTTCCTAACAGGACAAGGGGTAACAGTTGTTTCTGAAGATGAAGAGATTGGGGCAAAACCTCTCTCTTCTGTGGATAATAAAAAGATCAAATTCATGATTACCATGGGTGGCGATGGAACTATCTTGCGTCTTGCCCACGAGTACGCCCATCTCGATGCTGCTGTTTTAGGAATTAACTTGGGCCATCTAGGTTTTATGGCTGATGTCCCCCTCTCCGATCTTTATCCCAGCCTGCAAGACCTGATTAATGGAGCCTATAGAATTGATGAACGGGTGATGATTAAAGGAGAAACACAAAAGGGGGACTGTTACTTTGCCGTAAACGATATCGTTGTACACAGAGCAAAGAACCCGAGCCTCGTTGAAATTGCCATCCATGTGGATGGAGTCTACGTAAATACTTTTGAAGCAGATGGCATTATCATCGCCACCCCAAACGGTTCCACAGCCTATTCCCTAGCCTCAGGAGGCCCCATTTTAAGCCCCGACCTCCAAGCTCTCGTCGTCACACCCATTTGCGCTCACACCATCTCAAACAGACCCATCGTCCTCAGCTGCAACCAAGAGATCCAGATCCAATACCTCAGCCCCTACGACCCCGTCGAAGTACGCGCCGACGGGATCGACGAACACTTCCTCCAAACAGGGGAAGTTTTCCGCATCAGCAAATCCCCCAAACCATTCAAGCTCGTCAGCCTCCTCCGAAGAGACTACTTTTCTACCTTGAGGACTAAGTTGGGGTGGGTGGGGAAGCTAAGATAAGAAACGCAAAACGCAAAACAAAAAACGCAAAACGGAAGAAAAGAAAAAGAGAAAATAATCTCATTCCTCTGTAAGTTCGTGGTCTATACCATCAATTGTTATATACTCGATTGTGTACTCTCCATACTCATCATGATCGGTTTTTGACAGGATTGTATATTTAGGGGTGCCATCGTTATTTTTTACAAAATTATTGTCTTTTACAACATAGACTTTTTCATTAGTAGCGCCATCGACATAGTATTGACTTTTCACTTCTTTAAATGAGGCTGGCATCTTCGCATAATTACCAGCAAGAAATGCTTTTATAGAGTCGGAAGTTTCATCTCCATTTAATTCCTCTCGCCTACTATTAGATTCAAGAGTTCCATTGCCGATGTCAATTGTCAGTAATATCTCTCTTTTTCCTTCAAGTTGAGGGCCGTTTTCGCTATGGTTACCTAGAACACAGTCACTTGAAATCTCGATAAAAGGCTTATTATTTTTTCCACTCATAATTGTTATTTTTCGCGTATCAGGCAAATCAAATACCGACATTCCAGGATTAGCTTCATTAACTTGTTGCGTTGTAAGATAAGGTGCTTGGCAGCAAGCGTAGAATACTTGAAATTGCTCATTAATAGAAAGGCCGGGAAAATTTTGATTTAGCGCATTTATAAGTTCTTCCCTATTCGTACAGTGAATTGATCCAACAACAACATCAAATTTGTTAACTTTGTCATTAAATACGGCACGAAAAACACAATCTAATTCTTTATCATGCCTTTGCTGATCGGTCTCAAAAGCGTCTACAGCTGTCTTTGCTCGAGAAAAATAATATAAAGAAACACAAGATGTTACTAAGGCTGCACACACAAAAAAACGAAGATTTCTAACCCCCAAAAAACAAAAAGCTCCAGCACCAAACAAACAAAAAGCACCTATAAGAAGCTTCTTTGATATTGCCCTATATTTTTGAGCATCTCTTGCAGTAGACAGGGGTAAACTATAGATATACTTTTCAACCTTTTCAATTTGAAGTTTGAGAGTTGGTTCTGCTTCAAGGAATGGCGTTTCAACGATATTTTCAGAATTAACTAAGCTTACATGTGACATAATTACCTCTTATTGTTAAATTTATAATCTTTATTAAACCTTATTATATAGAACTATTAATTTAATGTAAAGAAAAATAGTTAATTAAAGTGATTTTTATTTGATTTGTAAAGATTTTAATTTAATAGAAAAAAATGGAGAAATAAAATAAAATGAACAAACATTCGGATAGAGAATTATAACACCTTAATAGACAAGGACTTACTCATGCATATTTTTCATAAGATGGGCCATTTGGTCGGGGGGACTTTGCTCGTCACGGGGACGAGTATAGGGGTAGGAATGCTGGCGCTGCCGGTAGCAACCGCTGAAGGGGGGTTTTTCCCATCCCTCATGGTTTATGTCGTTTGCTGGCTCTTTATGCTGGCAACTGGCCTTTTGGTCATGGAGGCATGCTTATGGATGCCCCCTGGTTCTAACCTTATCACTATGGCAACCAAGCTCTTGGGACGGGGCGGACAGGTTTTCTGCTGGGTTGTGTATTTGTTCCTCTTCACCTGCTTAATGGTTGCTCACGTGGCTGCCGGAGGGAGCATTGTCTCCCAAATGAGCGGTCATGCTATTCCTCAGTGGCTTGGGACGATTATTTACCTCGCCGTATTCTCCCCCGCTGTCTATTTAGGGACCGTTTGGGTGGATAGGCTTAATATGGGGCTGATGGCAGGCGTGACCGTCACCTATTTCCTCTTTGTGATTTTCGCTGCGGGGTATGTTAATGTGGATCTTTTGAAGGTGATGCATTTTAGCGAGGCCTGGGTAGCGCTTCCGGTTGTTTTTACAGCCTTTGGGTACCAGAGTTTAATTCCAACGCTTGTGACTTACATGAAGCGAGACGCAAAAAAAGTCCGTTTTGCGATCATTTGCGGAACTGCCATCCCGCTGGTCATTTACATTATTTGGGACCTGCTCGTTCATGGAATTATTCCCATAGGAGGTCTTGTAGAAGCACTACATAAAGGGCAAAATGCAGTTGAGCCTTTGGGTCTATATATTAAAAATCCCATCATCAGTAAACTTGGGGTAGCATTTGGCTTTTTTGCCATGACTACATCGATGTTCGGCCTTTCTATTGCCTATATGGACTTCTTAGCAGATGGATTTCATCTCAAAAGGAAAGCTTTTAATAGAATACTCCCCTACTCGATCGTCTTTATCCTTCCTATGCTCATCACATGGATCGATCCGACTGTTTTTCTCCACGCGCTAAACTACGCTGGAGGGATTGGAGTGGCTCTTCTTCTAGGGGCAATGCCTATAGCAATGGTATGGGCGGGAAGATACTACCAAAAGAAATCCCATGTCTACCAGCAAGTTCGAGGAGGGAAAACGGTACTCGCCATTCTCATGGCATTTGTTGTATTTGAGCTGGTCATTCAGCTGGGTTTCTCATGAATCATGACTAGCTTCCCTTTAACGTGGGAGGCTTCCAAAAGCTGGTGAGCCCTTTGTACCGAAGAGGCGGAAAGATTCCCGACAATCTCAAACTTGGGGATTTTTACATCTCCTTTTTCAATGAGCTCATAGAGTTTTGCAAGCTCTTTACGATAAATTTTCCAAGTTTTCCTCCCGCCTAAATACGATTCTGTTCCGACAAATACAGGATGGATGTGCAGGCTCTTTTGGAATCCAGAGCTATCAGAATACTCGTGCATCAATGTGACAAAATCCCCTTGCAGATCTGCAAGCTCAAAACAGAGCTTTGTCATCTCTTTACCCACTAGATCGATCACGACGGGAAATAACTTCTTTGGTTTTTTAGAGGGGTCTGTATAGATGAAGATGTTTTCTTCTTTAACTTGGAGGTGCTCCGAGAGGTAATGGGCACTTTCTTGACTGCCGGCAGTTGTGTAAACTTCCGCGCCAAGGCTGTGTGCAATCTGTATGGCAAAACTTCCCACTCCCCCGCTTCCCCCCGCAATAAAAACAGCCTTCTTCTTTTTCACAGATTCTACTGCTCTAAGGGCTGTAAGGGCTGTAAGGGCTGAAAGGGGGACAGTCGCAGCCTCTTCAAACGAGATGTTTTGCGGCTTTTTACAAACAAACGATCCATCAATACAAACATATTCTGCATATGTGCCATTGGAGCCTTGCCCAAACACAAATGCATACACTTCATCATTAACTTTAAAATCTTTAACTTTTTTACCTACTTGATCGATCACCCCGGAGCAATCAGATCCTATCACAAGAGGGAAAGTAGCTCCTCCATAGGTACCTTTACGAATTTTGAAATCAACAGGATTAAATCCAGAGGCTTTTAGCCGTATTCTCACTTGATAATCTTTCGCTTCAGGGATTGGAAGTTCTCTCTCCTGAAACTTATCCGCCTCGCCATACGCATCAA
>JABDAY010000006.1 GCA_013288895.1 Chlamydiota bacterium
TGCTTTTTTGCCCATTCGCTTAATTTCATGGTCATATATTGCAATAATTGTCCATATATGTCCATATTTTATTTAACAGTTACGAACCCTCAGCAATATTGAGAGGAATAGAGATGGCGGCACGTTGTAACTGATCAGTCAGACAGGCATTCCCTCGCGGAAATTTCTCCACTGCATCCTTGGCCACAATATTGATGGGACTATAGGAAGATTCTTCATCGGGAATTGCTCAATTCACAGTTGTATCGACCGTAATCGCCTCTTGGCTTACAGAGATGGAGTTATTGGAAAGCTCTAGCCGGATAGGCACATCCGGAACTATGTAAATACCCCCGATAGTATCTTGACTAGAGGTAATAACATTACCATTAATTTGAAAATTCAAAGACTGTAACGCTGTTGCATGGTTAGGTGGAGCTGTGTAGTTGACAAAGACGATACCTCCTGCCTGTTTCGCTATGGGGCTAGCCGCATTGAAGCCGTAGCCGCTAATCGTGTTATTTGCAATCGTTGCATTTTCCTCCACAAAGTTAACATAGCCTCCATCGAAGATATGTATGGCTGAGTATCCTGCATTCGTAATGGTATTATTAGTAATAGAGAGAGTTTGCGTTAGATCAAAGAGATGCGTAGCAGTAGAAGTGTCTGATGACAAATAAATATTAATCCCATCTTCCTGACTTGTAGAAATCGTGTTCCCTGCAATTATAAGAGTATCGTAAACAGAACCTACAGGATGGACAAAACCAGCTGTAATCGCACCGGTTTCCGCTGCTTGAAGCGTATTGGTATTTGTGAGAATATTATTCGTAATTGTTCTTTGCGACTGTGCTACAGTTCCATATTCGCTAACTCGAATTGCATCCCATCCTGTATTGCTAATCGTATTTCCGCTTATCGTAGCCTCAAAAGTATTTAAAGCGCCTGCATTTGCCACAAACAAACCGGCATAGTAAGCGTTGCTTACGGTGTTATTCAAGATATTAATTTCTGCCCAGTCTCCATCCACCCGGGTAATCCATTGAAGTCCATCAAGATGAGTAATATTTGAAATGGAATTATTTTCGATATCAATAAGGCCAAAACAGTTTGTAAGTTCAATGCTTCCATTAATCAGGTTATTTTTAACTGTAATATTGGCCATAGATGGATTATTCTGCGCTATTAAAAGAGAGTCACCTAAGATAGCATATGGCGGAGTTCCTCCCGCCATAGACTCATTCGCTACAATTTCTAAGCCGGAAACCTCGCAGAAATTGCCAAGCAGCACCGCCGCCTGTCCGCTTGCTGCCGTATAGGAAAGGTAAGGATAGCCTATTGCTTGGGCAGGAACGGTAATAAGCCCTAGCTCTGTATTTAAAAGTTGGTCAAACCCAGCACCCCATAGTTTTTGATAGTCCTGCATGACAAATCCCGTATCCAGTCCTGTAGAGGTTCCATCACCCGGGAATAGGTAGATAATGTCATAGGCAGAAGAATTAGCCTGAGCGTCTGCAAGTGTGGAGTAAGGAGACTCGTAGGTCCCGTTGGAATGACTTGTATTGTCGACAAAGACGACGTAATAGGGATCATTTGTAAGAGGATTGATAGCATTTCGAGTTTGTTTTTTGTGGTCTACCGGAATAATTTCAAATCGATCCACATCTTGTAAGGCTCGGGTTCGTATTAACTGAGCACTTTCACAGCAGTTTTTATAGCTCAGGTTTTGTTTTGAGCCTAAAGGGATATTGAGACTAATTTGTCCTTGACCTGTCCATCGAAAAGTATGGTCATAAGAAGTAGCTCCCTCTAAACGCAAATAGTCAAAAAGGTCCACCCGGGCTCGAAGCTGTCCTCCCCAAGCTGTTGCACCTCTACCCGTGAGGTAGTAAGGGCCTCCTGCAAAATAAAAGGGAATATGCTTTAAACTATCTACGTGAACACCCGCTTCTGCATTAAAACCCTTCATTGCAAATTCATACTTTTCCGAAAGGATGATATAATGCCCTTTAAAAGAATCAAAAGAGGCATCATACGTATGACTTACTTTTTTTCCGATCGGAAGATAACCATTGGCCCGAAAATCCCACACGCGTCCTAAAGATTCCACCCCCGCCGAGACTTGATTGTAATGGAGTTTATTTGTTTTGCGGTAGTCATAATATCCATTTACGCCCCAAATCCGGCTACCCACATACCGAAGTCCAAGACCTGCATTTGCTGCCGGTTTACCGTTATTAAAAATATGACCTCTTAAATCGAGGAAAGTAATCCAATGTGTACATGCTGAAGCTATATAAGGAAAAAAGCCTGTTAAGCTGGTATAGCCTTGGTTATATCCAATTCCATCTCCATCTAAGTGCCTCATGCTGACACGAATCGGACGGGAGCTTAGACAACAAAACTCGGGAGAACACTCAGCCATTTGAAAAGAGGGAGTATCCTTCTTTCCATCTACAGGAGTCTCTGTAGCTAAAAGCAAAGAACAAGAAAGGACCAAAAAGGGTATGGAAAAATGAATCATGAAAAATCTCCTTCAATGGGTAAAATAAACAGGTTTTATTTTAATTTGTCAAGTAATTGAGCGAGTGAAGGCTATCGCAGGATTAACGAAGAATATCCTGAACGCATTGATTTAGAAAGATAAATGCAAAGGCGTCTTTCTGCGATTTTGCGTTAATCTTTATTGGACGAGAGTTTGGTATTGAGTGGGCGTTAGGAGCGTTTCGGTTTGGTAGGGGTGGGTGAGTTTGAGTTTGAAGAGCCAGCCGGAGGTTTCGGGAGAGGTGTTGATGTGGGCGGTGGCGTTTTCGTTGATGGCGATGATTTCCCCTGTGACGGGGGAGTAGATGTCGGCAGCGGCTTTTGTCGATTCGAGTACGGCTATTTCTTGACCTTTCTCAAATTTTTTGCCGATGGGGGGAAGTTCGATGTAGACGATCTCTCCGAGTTCTTTTTGGGCATGGGAGCTGATGCCCACAGTGCCAATATTGTCTTCAACTTTTATCCATTCATGCGAGTCTGTATATCTCATAGTAGTCCTATTGATGCCCAGAGACTGGGGTGTTTTTCGATGGTGTAATACTCTGAAGAAACGGCAAAGTGCTGCCTTCGACCTGTAGCTCGGGTTAACCGGTAGGTGAAGCCGAGTTTCTTAAAGGAAGTAGTGTCGTAGCCATGGAGGCAATGGGCGGGGATGGTGATGTGCATCTTTTTGGGTGTTATCTCGACGATAAGGTCTGAGGGTTCGCATAAAGGGTGGGCCTCTTCTGCGCGACATCGGGTGATCTCGCGGCTTTCCGATTCTGAAAAAATAAAGTGGTGGCAAAAACGGGTGGGAAACCCGGAGGTTTTGATATCCCGCGTATCGATAAAAACCTCAAAGCTGTCCTCATCTTCAATGTCAAGTTCTATGCTAATACCTTTTTCGTGCACTGTTAAATAGACCCTGGAAAAAGAATCTTCCCCCAAAAAAGCTGACATATCTGGAAGCTTGGTTTTTTTCCCTTCCACTATCTCTAGCTTCTGAGGAAAGAAATCGATCGGCACCAAATCCGGTAAATTATCTATGATCGACATCTATCTCTTTAATGAGGTTCTGGGTTAAAAGCCGTTTTGCTTCCATAGCAAGCTCCGATTTTGCTTGAACAATTTTTTTGTTCTCTTTTTCTTCTTTAATCCCCCTTGAAAGGAGTTTTGAAAAGGAAAGATCCCCCTGTGGTGAAAAATGGATGTTTGACCAGCTCCCCTCATTTAAAGTGAAAAGTTCCTCTTTTCCCGTTGCATCACCACGAAGAATATCCGTTTCTGTTTTAACAAGACTCCATTGACTATCAACGGGGGAAGGATTTTTTTGAGCCTCACGTATGAAAGCATAGAGTCTATGATTTGCATAGAAATCGAGTCCAGGAGGGACCTCCTTATTGGTAGTTTTTACAAAGTCATCGCGAATTGCCTTTAAAAGCTCTGCGTAGAGTTTGGTTCCTTCCTTATCCTCAGCTTCTTCCAATTTACGATCTAAAAGCTCTTTAAGTGTTCCATCTTCGCTAGCTTCTTTAAAGGTCAGCATCACTTTTTGCGTAGGCTTTTCGATCACATTCACTTTGTAAAAATGGTTTTGATCAAAGCTTACTTGAGTTTTATCAGAGAGGAGAAAACTTAAGACCTCTTTGGCATCATCTGTTCCTACAAAAGGGAAGCGGCTGGCTTTTCCTCTAATGCTTATCTTCTCATTTTTCATTTCAGCAGTTGCCAAAGCTTGATCGATCCATTCCGGATGAAGATCGATAATTTTGCTCCGTGCATATTTATCAATCTCTAACCGTCTCTTTGGTTCTAGAGCTTCAAGAATGGAAAACTTCTCTTCCCTTGTTTGAGAGGATTGACCAGCAAGCGCTGGAAACTGGGCCGCAAGCACTGGCCAATTTGCATCTTGTAGCTCCCAATCCCAAACTTCTTTAAGAGTAGTTCGGAGGCCTAGATCCTCTTTTTTAACTTCTCCGTATTCAACAAGAAATGTCCTCTGTACAAGTTCAGGAGTTCTCCGTTCAATTTCATCAGGTGTGAGATAATCTTTAGGCAATAGAAGGCTATTTTTTCCTTTGGAAACAGCATCTATATAAACCTGAAGTTTTAAAAGGGATCGAAAATCCCTTAGTCTTAAATATTCAGGCAGCTGATATTGCTCTACATGAGCAGTTTCATTTGCAAAGCTCGCGAATTGCTCTTGAAAAAGGGGGTCGACAAAGATGGCGTTGCCTGCCTCATTATAAAGATGTCTAAAAAGGAGGACCTTTTTCCAGGCTCTCACGAGTGACCCCTCATCTACACCAAAGGCTTGAATCTGATGTTGTACCATTTCTGCCAAGTCCACCTCTTCTTTGGTCAAACGTTTAACCCCCACATAGATGTTGTGGTAAAGATCATTTCGAGCTTCTTCGGTGGTGACTTTATAACCCCTTTTTTCAGCAACAGCAGCCACATCCAAAATAAATTGGGAAGCAATTTCCAAAAACTCTTTTCCAAACCATTGCTCAAGGGAGTGGTATCCAAAAATCGATAAGTCAGCGTTTTGTACAAGTGGATCTTGTTTCTGATAGAGGAGGAAGCGCTTCAAAATTTGAGGAGGGAATTGATCTTGAGCGACGTAAAGGCTTGCTAACTTAGAAAAAACCTCGGGAGTGACCTCTTCAACTTCTTTCAAACTTTTTAATTCCACATTAATCACGGGGAGGACTTGATCCCAGATTTTTTCAACTGAATGGTTGTAAGGTTTATAGTTTTGAGCTTTTTTTAGTTTCTCTTCCAGACCGGGTTTAAGCTCCGCAAAATATTTCTCAGCCAAAATGGTCCCTACCTGTGTAGATAGAAAATCTTTTCGAACAACCCCATCATTTAAAAGGAGGGGCATTTTCCCCTCTTCATTGACCTCGTTGAGAAGATAAGTGAGAACTACCTTTTCATCAATTTTCCCTTGTCCTTGTCTAGAAACAAACGAGCTGAATGTTCCGAAGAAGGTAAAGGAGATCACAATGATCACTGTGATGAAAATAAAAAAGAACTTTTGATACTTACGAAAAAAACCTAACATATTGTCCTACTAGTATGATTTTGCAAAAATGACTCGTCTTGTACTTTTTTTACCGCTGATAACGCATTTGCCCTCTTCTAGCTCCCCATCAAGAGGGATGCAGCGGATCGTGACATTGAGGTCCTTTTTGATCTGCTCCTCAACGGCTTCTTCTCCAGACCAATGGGAAAGGGCAAAGCCCCCTGGAATCTCCGGCTTGAAGAAGGCATAAAATTCCTCTTTTGTATCTATCTTCTTGGTATGGTCATTTCTGAACTTTAAAGCTTTTTGATAAAGAGCCTCTTGAATTTCATCTAAAAGAGTGACGACTTTTTGCAAGAATTCCTCCTTTGCAAAAGAGGTGATCTCTTTATGTCCCTTATCTCTTCTAGCCACACCTAAGAGATCTTTGTCAATGTCTCTTGGGCCAATCTCTATCCTTAAGGGGACACCTTTTTTAATCCACCCCCAAGTCTTATCTCCACCCCTAATATCTCTTTCGTCGACAATCACATTCAAGGTTGTTCCATGATAAGGGATATGCCGCAGAGCCCCCGCAAGAGCATGACAATAGGAGAGGACTTCTTGTTTGGTCTCCTCCTTATGGATCACGGGCACTAACACGATATGGGAGGGGGCTATACGAGGGGGCAGAACAAGTCCATCATCATCGCTATGCGTCATGATAAGTGCGCCAATCATCCGCGTGGTCATACCCCAGGAGGTTGTCCAAGCAAATTCGACATTCCCCTCTTTGTCTCGGAATTTAATTTCTGCGGCTTTTGCAAAATTTTGCCCGAGAAAATGGGAAGTTCCCGCTTGCAGCGATTTCTTATCTTGCATCATCCCTTCAATGGTATAGGTGGCGATCGCTCCAGGAAATCTTTCACTAGGGGTTTTTTCACCGCTAATGACTGGGATAGCCAAACTTTTGTGTGCAAAATCCGTATACACACCCAGCATTCTCATCGTTTCTTCGATCGCCTCTTCTTTAGTGGCGTGAGCCGTATGCCCCTCTTGCCATAAAAATTCTGTGGTGCGCAAAAAGAGCCTTGTTCGCATTTCCCAACGAACCACATTTGCCCACTGATTAATCAAGATAGGGAGATCGCGCCAAGATTCGACCCACTTGGCGTACATAGCTCCAATAATGGTTTCCGATGTAGGACGGACAATGAGGGGCTCCTCAAGTTCCCCTGCAGGAACAAGTTTTCCCTTAGCATTTTTTTCAAGCTTATGATGGGTGACAACTGCGCACTCTTTAGCAAACCCCTCTACGTGCTGCGCTTCTTTTTCTAAAAAACTCAGCGGAATGAATAAAGGGAAATAGGCGTTTTGATGCCCTGTATCTTTAAAAGCCTTATCGAGGATCCTCTGCATGTTTTCCCAAAGGGCATATCCCCAAGGTCTAATCACCATGCAGCCGCGGACGGGGGCATGCTCCGCAAGTTCTGCCCCGCGTATCACTTGCTGATACCACTCAGGATAATCTTCCTCCCTCGTTGGGGTAATCGCTGTCTTAGGCTTTTGTTGTTGCATATTCCATCAATAATTGTTTAAGCGTTAGTTTAGCATCCAAGAGCTCTTTCCTTGAAGCAGTTTTTCCCAAAAGAGGGTAAGTAAATGTTTGCATCGCCTCTTTTACTCTCGTACCTTCCTTCAAAACCGCCTCCAAATAATCTATTTCAGGCATTATTAAAGCAATGGTTCCCTGATGCAAAAAGCCCCCCTTTGTCTGCCTTTGCGAGGCGCCGGCAATTTTCTTGCCGTCCATGACAAGATCGTATTTCGTGGGCTTTGCCATACAAAAATTTTGACAACAGCCATCAATCGAGGGGATATCTTCCGGTATTAATCCCATCCCCTCTCCTAAAAAAGAGCGCGCAGCTTTTAAGACCAAATTATTTATAAGAGCGTAATTATCCAAAGTATTTTTAGAAAAAAGAGGGCTGCAAGCGGGCACTACCACAGAAAAGGCCATATCCCACATGTGAAACACCACCCCTCCCCCCGTAGGCCTTTTTGCCAAATCCAGGCCCAGCTCTCCCGCCCTCTCGACATTTAGCAACCCCTCAGGCTTTATAAAATGACCAAAAGTAGCACTGTCCCTCTCCCATTCATAAAAATGCATAGTAGGCACCTTTGCCGCAGCCAAAAGCTCAGCATCAATGGCCATATTCCTCTCTGCGCTACTCATCCCCGTATCCAAAATTTCCCACATAAAGATAGACGATACATTATGCTCGAATATAAAAGAAGATCGGGCACGCACGCGGGCACGGGCACGGGCACGAAATCCGGAAAGAAAAGAAGCCTTAACCTCTTCCCTCTTTCGTGCCCGTGCCCGCGTGCGTGCCCGATCTTCTCCCCTTCCCCTGCACTAAAGATTTTACTTGATAAAGTTTGTCAGATTTGCCAAAAAAGGGTTTAAGACCTATAATAGATTCACGGAGCAAAAGCATGTTTGACAAATTCACTAATCGAGCTAAGCAAGTTATCAAGTTAGCGAAAAAAGAAGCGCAAAGGCTAAACCACAACTACTTAGGAACAGAACACGTCCTTCTCGGTCTTTTAAAACTTGGCCAGGGGATTGCTGTAAACGTCCTGAGAAATCTGAATCTTGACTATGAAAGTGTCCGCGCGGAGGTGGAACGGGTTGTCGGATTTGGCCCTGAAATCCAAGTCTATGGAGACCCGGCGCTTACTGGAAAAGTTAAAAAAGTTTTTGAGTTTGCCAATGAGGAAGCCGCGAGCCTTAACCACAACTATGTAGGCACCGAGCACCTTTTACTGGCTCTTTTGCGTCAAACGGACAGCGTGGCTGCTCAGGTTCTTGAAAATTTAAACGTTAATCTCAAGGAGATCCGTAAAGAGGTCTTAAAAGAGCTCGAAACATTTAATCTCCAACTTCCTCCCATGGGAATGGGAGCGGGAGGAGGAACTAATCCTAATCCAAACCCCTCAAAATCCCAGGATAAAGGGGGCTCAGATAAAATGCCTGCTCTCAAAGCTTATGGACACGATCTTACAGAGCTTTCCAGAGAGGGAAAACTAGACCCGGTGATCGGGCGTAAGGAAGAGGTGGAAAGACTCATTTTGATCCTATGCCGCCGTCGTAAAAACAACCCGGTTCTTATTGGGGAAGCGGGGGTGGGTAAAACAGCTATCGTAGAGGGGCTTGCCCAGGCCATTGTTAAAGGGGAAGTTCCCGATCATCTCGCTAAGAAAAAACTGATTTCTCTCGACCTCACATTGATGATCGCAGGAACAAAATACCGCGGTCAGTTTGAAGAGCGTATTAAAGCTGTCATGGATGAGATTAAAAAGAATGGAAATATCCTCCTTTTTATCGATGAGCTCCACACGATTGTGGGAGCTGGCGCTGCAGAGGGAGCGATCGATGCCTCTAACATTCTAAAACCAGCCCTTTCTAGGGGCGAGATACAGTGTATCGGAGCTACAACTATTGATGAATACAGAAAGCACATCGAGAAAGATGCCGCCTTAGAGCGCCGTTTCCAAAAAATTCTCGTTGCTCCCCCCTCTCTTGAAGAGACAATCTCTATTCTTCATGGGCTTAAAACCAAATATGAGGAGCATCATAAGTGTACCTATACAGACGCTGCCATCAAGGCGGCCGTTTATTTATCTGATAGATACATCACAGGCCGGTTTCTGCCAGATAAGGCGATTGACCTCATTGATGAAGCCGGCGCTAAAGCCCGTATTGCTGTCATGCACCAACCCCAAGATATCACCAAATTTGAAACTGAAATAGAAGAGGTGCGCGTTTCTAAAGAAGAAGCGATTGCCAAACAGGAATATGAAAAGGCTGCAAAACTCCGCGATAAGGAAAAAACCTTAAGAGAGCGTCTGCAAAAAATCCGCACTGAGTGGGAAAGCGATAAAGCGGAGCATCAAGTGATTGTCGATGAAGAAGAGGTGGCTGCCATCGTTGCAAAACAGACCGGCATCCCTTTAAGTCGCCTCACCGAAGGAGAAACGCAAAAAGTTCTCAAAATGGAAGAGATCCTCAAAAACAATATCATTGGTCAGGACGAGGCTGTCGGCATTGTTTGCAGGGCGATCCGCAGAAGCAGGGCAGACATCAAAGATCCTAACCGTCCTATTGGAGCTTTCTTGTTCCTTGGACCGACAGGAGTGGGAAAAACCCTCCTTGCAAAACAGCTCGCGATCAATATGTTTGGCGGCGAGGATGCCCTCATCCAGGTCGACATGTCAGAATATATGGAGAAATTCGCTGTCAGCCGTATGACAGGATCTCCTCCAGGCTACGTAGGCCATGAAGAAGGCGGACAATTAACAGAACAAGTACGCCAAAGGCCTTACTGCGTTGTTCTTTTTGATGAGATTGAAAAAGCCCATCCTGATGTGATGAACATTCTTCTTCAAATCCTTGAGGAAGGAAGACTCTCAGACGCATTTGGCCGCAAGATCGACTTTAGAAATACGATCATCATCATGACCTCTAACCTAGGTGCCGATCTTATTAGACGCTCAACTGAGGTAGGGTTTGCAGCAACAGAAGGGATGCTCGATTATAAAGCGATGCAAGAGAAGATCGATAGCTCCGTGAAGAAAAACTTCAAGCCTGAGTTCCTCAACCGTTTGGATGGAATCATCATCTTCAAGCCGCTTGATAAAACCCACTTGATGTCAGTAATTGATCTTGAAGTTAAAAAAGTTCAAGCCAGATTGCAGCGCAAACATATTGTCCTTACTCTCGATGCAAAAGCCAAGGAACTCCTCGTCAACAAAGGGTTTCAACCTGAAATGGGAGCCAGACCCTTACGTCGCGTGATCGAGCAATATCTCGAAGATCCACTGGCAGAAAAGCTCCTGATGAACCCGACAAAGGCAGGCAGCTGGCATGTCACGGCAGAAGAGGACAAGCTCGTATTCATCGAACAAGAAGTGGTTCAGGATCCGGGCAAATTTGCTCTTTCCTCCCCCGACAAAGAAAACACTGAAAACGCTAAGCATTAACTCTGAGTTGCTGCCTTTGAAGCTCAGGGAAATTTCTCCTGTAGAAGGAGGGAAGAACAGGTTCATCGCCCCCTCCTAAAAGGGGCGCGCTTTCAATTTGCTGTTTCCAGGTAATGGGAAAGCTATTTATCTTAAAGTCGAGACGCGCACTTTCTTTCGTCGCCTTTTTTAAACCAAAAAGTATAATCCTAGGATCCTCTTTAGAAAAAGGAAAAACTTTCCCCGCTTTACGTGCTTCCGCTATTTTTGTCGATAGTTCTGTTGAGCTCTCGGGAGAAAAATCACGAAACCCTGCAGCAAAATAAACCGCCTCCCTGCTCTTGCTATCATAAAAATGCAATTCTTCCAGTCGTGGCTCCCTGACCAATATCTCAACAGCAATTTGAATAAGCAATCGCCTAACAGGATAATCTCCTGTCTCCTCATCTTGACCTAAATGATCTTCCAAATTTCCACAAAAAAGTACTTTCCCACCTGTGATCCGCCCCCCTTGAATAATGTCATTGGTTGCCTGTTCTTGTAATTCAGAAATTTCCCAAGGGGAACTATGGTCTAGGTACCACACTGTTTTACATTCCAATACTCCTAAAATGGCGTTATTTGAAATATTTATGATTAAAAATTTTGATGAAGTAAGCTCTTTATCAAAAGCAGCTGATATACAAACCGGGATTATTTCCTCTTTGTAAATTATTTCAGTAGTTGTAAAAGTCACCCTTTTTTTTAAGAGCTCCCTAAAATTAGTAGGGATCGGTGGAAGAAAGGCCATGAGCTCCTTGGGGCAATTGATTTTCTGAAGAACTTCGTTAAGCATACGCCTTTCTGTTTCGATTACTTGTAATTGACGACGAGAATCTCTTAACTCTTGTAAAGGTCGGGGGTGACCATGAGGTTGTGTTAAAAGACTTTTGACCACTAGGAAATGATATTTAAAAATTTCTTCTACTTTTTTAAAAATTTTCAATACATAATGATTTACAAAAAAATGTTCCCCTTGAACGCTAACTAACTCAGTTTTTGAAGAAAAATCTTTTTTACGAGCTTCTAATTCAGAAATGGGATGATACCAAGAACGTTGCACCGAAAGAGTGCCCTCATTGTTGACATAAACATCAGTAGCCTCGTAGTATTCCGGTTTCTTAAAGAATTCTAGGGCTTGTACTGTTCTAATCGGACGACCCGGGTGCATTGTAACACCTTTTACTGGACACTCAGCAGCGGCTCGGTAATGCTCTCTTACAATTTCTGCTAAAGCCTTTTGAATCACCTTCTGTACCATAGTCCCATTCCAACGAAAAGCACGACCAGCTTTTAAAACGTCTTGGGGGGAGAGAAATAATAAAACACAATACCTTGCATGATCATAAAGATGATTTATGCGAACACTACTCATTTAATGTCCTTCGTTTAATATTCGCTGTACATGATATCATAGTAAGTTCATTTTTTGATAACTTTAAAGAAAGACAAAACCTCTTATTGAAAATTAAAATTTTTAATTTATCTATTATATTTCTAAAATCGGTAAACTATACGTCATGAAAAAGACTATTGTTGTTGGAATGTCGGGAGGGGTCGATTCCTCAGTAACCGCTCTGTTATTAAAGGAGCAGGGGCATCATGTCATTGGGATGTTCATGAAGAACTGGGAAGAAAAAGATTCTCAGGGTGTTTGCAATTCTTCCAAAGAATATGATGATGTTGTCAGAGTTTGTGACAAGCTCGATATCCCTCATTACACGGTCAACTTTGTGGAAGAGTATTGGAATAATGTGTTCACCCATTTCCTCGAAGATCTAAAGCGGGGCTTCACCCCCAACCCCGACATCCTCTGTAATAGAGAGATCAAATTTAAAGTTTTTTTAGAAAAAGCCCTTAGTCTAGGCGCAGATTTTTTAGCAACAGGCCATTACTGCAGAATACAAGAGGGCAAACTCCTTAAAGGAAAAGACCTAAGCAAAGATCAAAGCTACTTTCTCTACACCCTCAAGCCACACATCCTTAAAAAAGTCCTTTTTCCGATCGGCAATTTGCCAAAACCTGAAGTAAGGAGGATTGCCAAAGAACACAACCTTGCCACTGCCGAAAAAAAAGATAGCACAGGGATCTGCTTCATCGGCAAAAGAGACTTCCGAGAATTTGTAAAACAGTATCTCCCCTATCAAAAGGGAAACTTTGAAACTCTTGATGGAAAAATCGTTGGGCAGCATGAGGGCGCCGCCTATTACACCATCGGTCAGAGGAAAGGCCTTGGCATAGGAGGCCCCGGCAACGCCTGGTTTGTCGTCGCAAAAGACATGGGCCGAAACGTAGTGATCATCGAACAAGGACAGGATCACCCCGCTCTCTACAAGGACCATTTACAGGTTATAGATCTCACTTGGGTTAATGAATCTCCCCCCTTCCCTTTTGTCTGCAAAGCCAAAATCCGCTACCGGCAAGAAGAGCAAGAGTGTGTCATCGAAAATGAAAGTCACGTCCGCTTCTTGAGCCCACAAAGAGCCATCACCTCAAGACAATCGATCGTGTTTTATGATAGGGATGTTTGTTTGGGTGGCGGATTAATCCTTTAAAAATCGCAAAACGGAAGATAATACAAATTTCTTATCAACATATGGCTGCAGGAGCCATGATTGGTGGGCTAGATATCTTTTTAATCTTTTTGTTGTGGAAATATTCGATTCCTTTGCCGGCTCCTAGAAGGAGCAGTCCGCCTCCTGTAAGGGCTCCGGTTACAATCCCAGTTATAGCTGCCACTTTTGAAACATAAATTATGGAGGCAAAAAATTTTGGACCTATACTAAAAGGCAAATGATATAATATAATCCTAAGAAATGGCACAAAGATAGAAAAAAGTAGTAGAATCCCTACAGGCACCCCCATAGGAGTTATAAAACTAACAAGCATAATTATTATAACTGCTAAACCCAGAATTGCGGGAAGTGCAGGTAGTCCAAACACTCCAATTGCTCCTATCATCCCAGCCGCCACCAGAATTATGCCTGCTCTCCGCATGACCTTTGTTATGGTACATTTTTCAGTGGGTGGTTTTTGCTCCTCAGGTCTTTGAATAGCAGAACGATTTTCCAAAGGGGCCGATGGGAGGTGTTGTGATTCATTATATAGAATGAGAGAAGCCATAAAATTTCCTTTGTGTTATTTAATGCGATAATTGTAATAATAATCATATTAAAAGCAAATACAAAAAAAATATATATCTAAAAAACAATAAATATTTTTTTTAATTTACCAAATAAAGATAAAAAAAAGTTCATATTTCTTTTGTTTTGCGTTTCTTCACCCTCTTTTAACAGCTCTGACCTTACTATGGTATTGGCTGTAGTTGAAGTAGATGACACAGCCGATGATCATCCAGATGATCAGCTGGACCCAGGTGACGCCTGGGAGAAGGAGCATTTGGAAGATAGAAGCTAATGTGCCGGCAAGGGGGATCCATGGGCTAAAAGGGCATTTGAATGGTCTATGGAGAAGTGGTTGTGTGTAGCGGAGTACTAAGACGCCGAAGCAAACAATGGCGAAGGCTAAAAGTGTTCCCATGGACACAATTTGTCCGATAAGACCGACGGGCATTGTTCCAGCTACTAGCATTGCAACAAGAGTTACTACAATAGTTGTGAAAAAAGGAGTTCTATGTTTGGGATGGATTGTCCCAAAACGATGCGGGAGAAGACCATCGTGCGCCATTGTGTAAAAAACTCTTGATTGGCCAATAAGCATGACTAGAATCACGCTTGTCAAACCTGCAAGAATGGCTATCTTAATAACAAGTCGGAGCCAAAGGAAGCTTTGTCCAAAAGCATTCACAGCAACGGCAATAGGATCTGGCACACCGAGAAGTTTGTAAGAGACAATCCCTGTTAGGATTAGACCCATAATGATGTAAACAACAGTAGAGATCCCAAGAGATCCAAGCATCCCGATAGGGAGGTCTTTTTGAGGGTTTTTTGCTTCTTGCGATAAAGTCGAAAGAGCATCAAAACCGATATAAGCAAAGAAAACAACGCCAGCTCCTCTAAAAATCCCGCTCCAGCCAAGCTCTCCAAAAATCCCCGTATTCTCAGGAATGAGAGGATGCCAATTCTCTGGGTGAACGTAAGCTATTCCGCAACCAATAAAGAGGAAGACGACAAGCAATTTAATAATGACCATGATGCTATTAAAGCCAGCAGCAGCCTTAATCCCTGTGGCGACTAATCCTCCGATAAAGGCTACGATAAATATAGCGGGAAGATTGACAAGCGCTCCTGTGGCAGACCACCCTTTCCCAATTTCATAGGCAAAAGGAGAACTCGCAAGCTTTACAGGAATATAGACTCCAAAATCGTTTAAAAAGCTGACACAATAACCCGACCATCCCACAGCTACTGTGGATGCAGAAAAGAGATATTCAAGGGTTAGGCACCATCCAATTGTCCATGCAGTAAACTCTCCCATAGTGGCATAAGCATAAGAATAAGCACTTCCTGAAATAGGGATCAATGAGGCGAACTCCGCATAGCAAAGGGCAGCAAAGACGCAAATAATCGCTGCAAAAATAAAAGAGAATATAATACCCGGCCCGGCGTATTCCGCCGCAGCTTGTCCTGTTAAGACGAAAATCCCTGCCCCGATAATCCCCCCGATACCCATTGCAGTTAATTGAATGGGACCTAAAGACTTCCTCAATCCATGCTTGGTATCAGACGCTTCATTTAAAAGTGATTTAATCGTTTTTTTTGCAAATAGACCTTTTGACATCATTCCTCGATGGTTAATGGGGAGATTCTATAGAATTCTAATTTTTAGAACAACAAACTTTCGTTTCCCATTCTTTTAAATACTCCAAAAGCTTCTCTTTCGAGGGCTTTGTACGGAGAATTTCTAAGGAGGGGGATTTACTACTTAGGTGAGCAAGCTTAGCGAGTAAATGAAGGTGGCGTTTATCGCCACTTGCAAATAGGAAAAAAAGTGTGTGAACAGGTTCCCCATCCAAAGCGCCGTATTCAATAGGCTTTTGAGGATAGACTACAAAAATCATATCAAAGGGACCCTGAATTAAAAATTCTCTTGTATGAGGCACTCCAATTCCATGATTTAATGCCGTAGGCATCAACCTCTCTCTATCAAGTAAAAGATCTGATAAAACATCTGAATCCAGCCCCAAGCGAGGAGCTATGAGCTTCATTGTCGATTTGATAATCTCTTCTTTTGTATCGCCAAGGATATGGGTGAATACGCCTCCCCTGTATACTGCGCGATAAAGGCTAAATTGCTGCACTCCCGCTCTCACAGGATCTGCCTCTTCATCCCCTTCATCGGTTGCAGGGTAGATTTGCTCTTCTTGAGGATACGGGGTAAATGATCCAGGCTCCTGCTTAAGCTTACAGCTCATCATCCAATTTTCAATCTCGATTCTACTGAACCGGTACTGTGACTCGAGTTTATACGCAGGAATCTTGCCTTCAGAAAGCCATCTGCGAATTGTTTTCTCAGACACGCTTAGCAGCTCCGCAAGATCTTTAATTTTTAGATCCATAGTTCCACCTCAGTGTCCAAAGTATTATTTTTACCATTTAATGTCAAAACAAAGAACTTACTTGGGTGCAAGCATCGACCTAACATAGGCCGCCCGCTTTATAGAGTTTTCGTTATCTTTCCAGGCTCCTCCTTGACTTACAGCCAAGTCATAATATGGTAAAGACCTTCGAAGGTTTTCAGTTTCATCTTGCTCACCGTCTAAAAGACCCAGACATTGTAGATCTCCCAGCATATGTGAAGCCATCCCTATTCCCTTCGTTGAAGCATCCTTAATGAATCCCACGGCTACCGTCATGCCGATTGGTGGCGCTGGAGAGGATTTATATTTGTGGTACAAATTCATCCCTAACATCCATTCGCCTGTTGGGTCGCCATTTAGTGTCATTTGATACAGATCTCGCATCATTAGGCTGCTTTCCATCTCTCCTCTTGGCAAATACCAGGCTTGTTCATCAGATTCGTACATCCCAGGGAATTCTCGAGGAGCTATTTTATCTGGGAAAATTGGGGCAACTGGGGTTTTTATCGATGCTTCACTTGGAACCACTCGAACACTAAATCTCTTTGACTTTGGGGGGAGTTGTCCCAGTTGCTTTGCAGTTAGAGGAGCCTCCCCTTGCGAGGGTACTGGAGCATTCCCAAGAAGACCTGGGGTAAACGCAGGAGCTCCTGCAGAAAGAGTTGAGCCAGTGGCCATCAGTTGGATTTCTTCATCAGGCGTTAGGGTTATTTGTCCTTGATCTACTTCTTGAAGCCATTCAGGTTCTGACAATCCCCTTACAATCACTCTAGAAACTTCTGATGCTTCATTGTTCTGTATATATTTCTCCCTTATTTGTTCTAAAAGAAGAGGGTGCATGGAGAATAGTGATCCGACTCTGGCTTCCCAGGCTTTATTATCTCCTCCCAAAGACAATTTCGCAGGCCCCGTCTGCTGACTACAAGCGCCTATTGCTTGTCTTACAACAGTAGAGATGAGCGACTCCATCGAGAGTATGCTCTTTATTTTCTTGAATTGTTCATTTGAAAGCGCAGGAGGGATATGTGAAGAAGCTGAAGGAGCTCCACTACCTGACCCGCTAGACCCCAAAGACGCACTACCTCCCAGACTCATAAATCCCCTCTTTTTAAAAGAGATTTTACCATAACTTTAGGGAAATTACAAGGCAAATCACTATAGAAACGGGATTATAATAAAGACATTAAGGCAAACCCCTCAAAGTTTGTGAAAGTCTATCAGGATAAGACGGTTATATCTTAAGAATAGAAGTTTGTATTTTTTAAAAATCTTTTAACAAATGAAGCACTTGCCCTGCGGTACTAGCTTTAAGAAGCTGTTTGCGTAGCTCAGGATCTTTGATGGCGGTGGTGAGGCGGGAAAGGATATGTAGGTATTCCGTTTGTTTGTTTTCAGGGCCGCCGATCATGAAGATGATGCGGACAGGCGAGCCATCGAGGGCTTTCCAATCGATTCCATTATTTTTTTGAATACCGATGGCAATAAAAAAGTCATCGTAGCCTTCCAACTTGGCGTGAGGGATTGCTATCCCCAATCCAATGCCTGTGGACACAATTTTTTCCCGTTCGAGAAGAGCATCATGAAAGGCTTTTTTGTCTTTGAGCCTTCCAACTCCATCTAGTAAATCAACAAGAAATTGGATGGTTGCATCTCGAGTGGTTTGATCTAAAAAAACAATCAACTCTTCATGTAAATAATTGGAGATTGCCACTTTTCCACCCAGTTTAAAAAATTTAAACCCCAGTGTGACCAAAGCCACCCTCGCCGCGTGAGGTTGCAGCAAGTGTACCTTGCCTGATAAACCGAGCTCGTACAACAGATGCTAAAACAAGCTGTGCAATGCGCATTTTTGGTGTGACTACAAAAGGATTTTTTCCATGATTCATTAAAATCACCTTTACCTCGCCCCGATAGTCAGAGTCGATTGTTCCTGGAGTGTTTAGAACGGTGATCTGTGATTTTAGAGCAAGCCCACTTCGAGGCCTGACCTGAACTTCATACCCTTCTGGTATCTCCATAAATACGCCTGTGGGTATTAATGCAGAAGCTCCCGGCTCGATAATCATGTTTTCTGTGATATTTGCCTTAGCGTCTGCACCGGCAGCAAATTCAGAACAATATTGGGGAAGGGATTCTTCCTCGTTAATCACTATTGGTACTTCGATTTCCTGCATATTCTTCCTCCGGGATATTAATCAGTTCCTGTAAACCATAAGTGCGGTCGTTATCCATTAAAAAGTCGAGCAACAAAAACAGCCTCTCTTTTAATTCATGTCTATTAACAATGCAATCAATCATTCCTTTTTCTAAAAGAAACTCTGATTTTTGTGCTTTTGGAGGGAGTTTTTGACCAATTGTCTGTTCTACAACACGCGGACCTGCAAAGCCTATAAGAGCATCAGGCTCAGCAATAATAATATCGCCCAGAGACGCAAAAGAGGCTGTTACTCCCCCTGTTGTAGGGTTGGTGAGGACGGAAATATAAGGAATTTTTTTCTCTGAAAGTTTGGCTAGCGCTGCTGAAGTTTTTGCCATTTGCATCAGTGAAAGGATCGATTCTTGCATTCTTGCCCCACCCGATGCGGAAACAATCACAACCGGAAGAGACTCATCCAAAGCATACTCGATGATTGAAGTGAGCCTTTCCCCTACAACTGAGCCCATGGAGCCCGCCATAAAGCTAAAGTCGAGGACACCGAGGGCCACACGCATCCCCTTTATTGTACAGGTCCCGACCATTACCCCTTCATCGCGCCCCGATTTCTCCTGGGCGATCTTAAGCCGTTTTGCGTAGCTTTCAGTATCAACAAATTTTAGAGGATCCAGCGGCTTAAACTCTGTAAAAAATTCTACAAAGCTCCCTTCATCCGCCATCAACTCAATTCTCTGCGTTGCGGTTAAACGGTAGTGGTAATCACACTTTGGACAGCAATGCTCATTCTGCTCAATCTCGTTAGCGTGGATCATCTCATTACAATGGGTACATTTCACCCAGCCGCTAAAACCGTCTTTCTTAGTGGATTCAACTTTAATTTTTGGCTTATTACGAGAAAACAATCCCATCAATCACCTTTTTTACGCAATAATACCAGAATAATTATTTCTTCGCATTAGCAAACCGTTCTTCGACATTCTTCCAGTTCACAATATTCCAAATATTTTTTACATAATCTGCACGCACATTCAAATATTGCAAATAGTAGGCATGCTCCCATACGTCTATCCCCAGCAAAGGAACGTGACCTATTATGCTTAAAGGGTCTTGGTTGGCACATGTCATAATAACTAATCTTTTATTCCCTTTGCAATAGCCTAGCCATCCCCAGCCCGACCCCTGAATTCCCACAGTCCTAGTGGTAAATTTTTCTATAAACTCATCCAGGCTTGTAAAATCTTTTTTTATTTGTTCTAGCAGCTCTCCTGAAGGTTTTCCCCCTCCCCCTTTTGACTGAGGCGCCAGATTCGTCCAAAAAATGGAATGGTTCACATGACCGCCGCCATTAAATTTAATCGCTTGCTGATGTCCAATCATCGCAGCAATATCTTGCTTGCTTTCCGCTTCTTTATACTTTTCCAAAGCATCATTAAGATTTTTGACATAAGTTTGATGATGCTTTGTATAATGCAGCTCCATAATCTTAGCAGAAATCACAGGCTCTAAAGCATTAAAGTCATAAGGCAATTCAGGCAGCGTATAGGTCATAAAAACTCTCCTTTAGGTTTAATTTTCTCGCGATCATATACTTCTAAAGATTTTCCCACAATGAAACTACTTGTTCGAGGATGCTCTTAACCGCGAAGCGGTAATTTTGCCACGAATGTGGCTGCAGTTGCTAGCCGGGGGTGACCAACGGGAACCCCCGGGGAAAATGCCCTCCCACATATAGAGCCGCGAACAGCGGCGACACTCTTTTTACCAGTGTCGCCGCTGTTCGCGGCTCTGATTAGGGATAACCATTTTCCGGGGGTTCCCGTTGGTCACCCCCGGCTATCAACTGCCATCGCTGCGCGATTTGAGTACCACTTCGTGGTTAAGGCTTGCTCGGGATAGCAACGACTGAGAAGTTCTTGGGCATTTTTAACGAGGGTTTCTACAGTAAGAATATCTGGGTTTATGAGTTTTCCTAGCTTTTTGTAGGTTAATGGCTCCTCTCCTTCTAGGTTAAGGTGTTTGAACGTGAGCTGGTCTCCGTTTGGCAAAATAATGGGATCGTCAGAAGTTTGTAGTTTTGCCTGAAATTTTTTTAAATTTCTCTCTGCGTACGCATATTCAAGAGCAAGATCTGTTGAATAAAGAGCTCCCCCATCTGTGCCAATGACCACTTTTACACCTAGAACAAGCATGACGCCTAGAGGATAGTCAGAACGTTTATCTAATACTGCATTCCGTTTGTTGCTCGATAAACAAGCTTCTATAAAATACCCTTTTTCCCTCATGCGGATCATGTCTGCAATCGAAATATGGGTGCCATGACCAATGCGCAGCGGTTTTGAAGAGGAGCAATATTTTTCAGCCTCGTCGAGCAACAGAGAAACATTCTTCATCCCTCTCTCAGGAATGAGCGTTTCCCCCATATGCATCCGTACAAATTGGTTTTCTTTTACACTTTTTAAAAACGCCTTTTGTTCCTTGTAGACATCTTCCCTTTCTGGACCACAAACGTCATAGCCAATCGCAGCTTCATTGCAAGGAAGATCATCCCCTTTCTTATGACAATGAATGGGAAGAATTCTTTTTCCCCAGTGGGAATAGCTTCTTTCATGTCTTGTTCCAGATTCCACAAATTCTGGAAAGGCTGGATCTTCCATAGCTTCTTCAACATAGGCAGTGCGTTCTTTTTCTGATTGAACACATCTGAAATGCCTATAAGCTTCATCAAAATTAGGAAGGCATAATTTGGCTTGTGGAAAGCACCTTGTAAAAATTGCAGGCCCGTGAAAATGGGGATCCCATTTTGCCCTTCCTACTAAATCGAGTCGCGGCTGTATAGGTTCTCTTAATCCCAACTTGTCTTTTAAAAAGATTTTCATTTGTCTATGAACTTTCCGCTCTACAAATTCTTTCAAAACAGTTTTTACTGCTATATCACCCAACTTGATCTTTATTTGTTTTGTAAATATTTCCTGTAAAACTTGAAGATATTTAGATTGAGGATTTTTTCCCGCAACAAAATCCAAGCAGACGCTTTTTTCCTGGTCGGGAATTGCCTCCTTTTTAAACTTAACAACATCATCAAAATAATTTCCTGCTGCCGCTACTGCCATAGTCAGAAAATTATAGCATTTCTCTCTGTTAATTTCAATTCGGTTACAGGACCAATTGAAATGATTTTTATATGGCCAGGAATACTAGAAAATATTTTGAAAAAAGCATCTACTGTTGAAGGGCTTGTGAAAACGATTTCGTCAAAGGTGTTAAGATCGGGGATGGGCTCTGGTTTTTGAAATTCGGTGTCGTAGAGATCTATAGTCTCGAAGGCAATTTTCTCTTTTTTGAAATACTCGATCAGGACAGGGCGGGAAAGAGATGAGCGAGGGAAAAGAACATGGGCATTTTTCATCTCCATTGTCTTAAAAAGGGTGATGAGTCCTTCTTGGGTTTCCTCTTTTGCAACAATGCAATCTTTGAGATATTTAGCTGTCACTTTGCCAATTGCAATGACTGTTTTATTTGAAAAATCATACTCCCCAAAAACTTTCACCGCATTCTTGCTCGTAAAAACAATATGTGTGAAATGGGGTATCTTGAATGCTTGAGGAATAATTTTAATTACAGGGTAATGCACCAGCTCATTCTCTGTTTCATAGTGGGAAGGATCTGTGCCTAAATATAGAGTCTTCATTTAAAAAAATCCAAGATTTCGAGGTCATCTTGCCGTGCGATGATGGCGAGTTTTCCTTGGAGGGGGGCAGGCTCCCCTTCTAGGCGGATCCTGTTTCTGTGGGTGAGGTTGAGGCGGATAAGGGCAGCCTCGGCGATGACGACTCCATCCAGTTTTCCTTGATCTATCATTTCGAGGCGAGCGTCAATAGGGCCGCGGATATCTACGATTTGGAGATCGCTCCGGTAGTGTTTGATCATGGCGTCGCGGCGTGGAGAGGAACTACCCACTTTTGCATTTGGAGGAAGAGAATTAAAAACTAAAACGTCTGAAGGATCAATTCCTTTTGTCAATGCGGCTAAGACTAATCCTGAAGCAAGAGGATCTGGCAAATCTTTAGCTGAATGCACTGCAATCCGACATTTACCTCTCTGTAAGAGCTGATCGATCTCCCGTGTAAAAAAATCGGTTTTGTCTAAAGTGCGCAGGGACGTTTTCAGATCGTGATCCCCTGTGGTTTTTACCCACATAGGCTCGTAATCTATGCCAGCTAAAGCTTCTTCAACTTGCCTGCGAGAGAGTTTAGAATCTCTGGCTGCAACAATAATCCTAGGGAAGGAGCGCATGGATGGCGTCTTCAACGACATCGATCCCCACAAGTTCGATTTTTTCAAAAAGCTCTTTGGAAATCCCTTTGAGATTCCGCTGCGGCATGATACATCTTTTAAAGCCCATGTGGACAGCTTCTTTGATCCGACTCTCTATGCGCGGTACGCTTCTCACTTCGCCACCTAATCCTACCTCGCCAATGACCACTGTTTCAGAATCGATTGTCTTATTCCAGAATGAGGAAGAGATTGCCATCATCACTCCTAAATCGATGGCCGGCTCAAAAATTTTCATCCCGCCAGCAATAGAAACAAAAACATCATTGTGATAAAGCTGAAAGCCCATCCTTTTTTCTAATACGGCAAGGAGAAGGGCTAGCCTATTTTGATCAAGTCCAGAGGAGCGTCTTGTCGATGTTGCAAAAGAGGAAGGGGCAACAAGCGCCTGCACCTCAACTAAAATAGCCCTCGAGCCCTCAATCGTAGGGATAATCACCGATCCAGAAACCTCTTTAATTCTCTCTTGTAGAAAAATCTCGGAGGGATTGCTCACTTCTCTTAAGCCTTCTGTATTCATCTGAAAAAGAGCGATCTCATCTGTAGGGCCGAACCGGTTTTTTACAGCGCGCATGAGGCGATACCCATGTTGCTTATCACCCTCAAAATCTAAAACAGTATCGACAATATGCTCAAGCACTTTAGGCCCTGCAATCTCCCCTGATTTAGTCACGTGGCCGATTAAAAAGGTCGATATCCCCATCCCTTTGGAAAGATGCATGAATTCTGTGGCGAGCTCTCTGACTTGGGTGACAGAACCTGGAGCTGAAGGGATCTCATTTTTATAGACAATTTGGATCGAATCAACAATCAACACATCTGGTTTTAATTGATCGATATGCAGCTTAATATTCGTAAAAAGTGTTTCACTCAGCAGATAAAGGTTTTCACTGTTGGCCATTAGACGGAGCGCACGAAGAGATGTCTGCTCTGCTGACTCTTCCCCGCAAACATACAGGACAGTAAGTCCCTGCTCTGCAAATTTTTGAGAAATCTGGAGCATCAAAGTAGATTTTCCAATTCCAGGATCCCCCCCAATCAAAGTTAACGACCCAGGAACTAGTCCCCCTCCTAGTAGACGGTCGAATTCCACCATTTTAGTCGAGAGGCGTCTAAAGTCGAGCCCTTTAATTTCAGTGACCCTCTGAGGCTTCGCTGCCATGGTAGGCTTTGATTCGAAACGGGTATTTTTCTCTGAAAACTCAATTTCCTGAACATAAGTATTCCACTTCTGGCAAGCGGAGCAACTTCCCACCCACTTGGGCTGCTTATGCCCACACTCAGAACAACTCCACACAGTCTTTTGCTTTACCATACCACAAAAATAACAGGCGGAAAGGATAGAAGAAAAGAAAAAAGATCGGGCACGCACGCGGGCACGGGCACGGGCACGAAAGAGGGAAAAGTCCAAGCTCTCTTTTTCCCTCTCTCTTTCGTGCCCGTGCCCGTGCCCGCGTGCGTGCCCGATCTTCCCTCTTCTCTTTTAATTCCTGAGTTTTTTTAGGGCATCTTCTGCGGCGTTTTGTTCGGCGACTTTTTTAGAAGAGCCTGTACCTTCACCCACTTCATTTCCATCAATGAGCACAACGATGTGGAACATCTTGCTGTGGTCAGGGCCCGATTCTTTAGATACTCTGTATTCAGGGGGTTTTTGATGTTTCTTCTGAGAATAGTCCTGGAGCTCTGCTTTATGATTTCGTGGGGGTCCTTTGATGGCAACTTCGATATCTTCTAAAAAATGGAAAAAGAAAAATTTTGCGGCAGACTCTAATCCTCCATCGAGATAGATAGCCCCTATAAGCGCTTCAAAAAAATCTGCGAGTATCGTGTCTCTCCCTCGCCCATCATTCATTTTCTCCCCCTTGCCTAAGAGGATATGATCAGCAAGGCCGAGTTTTGTAGCGTAATGGACACAAGAACTTGCTTCCACAATATGGGAGCGCAAATGGGAAAGGTCCCCTTCCGGGCAATCGGGGAGGATTCCATAAAGATAATCAGAGATGATGAGGCCCAAAACTGAGTCACCTAAAAATTCTAGCCGCTCGTTGTGCTCTTTAACAATCTCCTTTTTTTCATTGAAAAAAGAACGGTGTACAAAGGCCAAAGCTAAGAGCTTTTTATTTTTAAACTCATATCCTAATTGCTTTTCAATCTCTGGACATTTTAGAATTAACGCTTCGAAAGGGTTCATATAACGATCATATAGGTTTGCCATGGTTAAAATCAATTCTCACTATTCAGAACTCAAAAGGGAGTATATCTTTCCCATCATAGAAAAAAAACTTGAGGAGCTCCCCAAAGAGGGGATCATTAATTTAGGGATTGGAGATATAGCCCTCCCCCTTTCCCCTGCCATTGGAAGGGCCATTTGTGAAGCTGTAAAAAAAATGGAGGAGGAGCCGATTGGGTATGGCCCTTCTCTAGGATACCCCTTTTTAAGAGAGGCGATCGCTCAAAATGAATATAGCAATATCTCGTCTGACGAAATATTTATTTCAGATGGAGCCAATACAGATACAGCCAACCTGCAAGAACTTTTTGCCCCTGACACCATTGTCAGCATCCCCGATCCTACCTATCCCGTCTATCTCGATACCACCATCATCGGAGGCAAAAAAGTCCATATCCTCCCTTGCACAGAAGTTACCCGCTTTGTTCCAGAGCCCCCCTCTTTTAAATGCGACGTTGTTTACCTTTGTTCTCCTAGCAATCCCACTGGCGTTGCCATGAACTACAAAGAATTAGCCGCCTGGATCGACTATGCTAAAAAATATGAGGCTGTACTTATTGTCGATAATGCTTATGCGGCGTTTGTCACCTCACCCGATGTTCCAAAAACAATCTATGAGGTTCCAGGGGCGCGCGATGTTGCCATAGAATGCAAAAGCTTTTCCAAGACAGGAGGATTTACGGGCCTCCGCTGCGCTTACTCAGTTGTCCCCAAAAGCGTGTACAATCTCCATCCGCTATGGGTAAAGAGGCAAAATATTAAATCCAATGGTGTCTCCTACCCTATTCAAAAAGGGGCAGAAGCCTGTTACACTATAGAAGGCAAAAAACAGATCAAGGCGCAGGTTAGGTCTTATTTAAAACAGGCGAAATACCTATTTGAAAATTTAAAAAAGCTGGGCTTTAGTTGCTATGGAGGGACCGATTCCCCTTACATCTGGTGGGAAACCCCCCGAGGCTTAAAATCTTGGGAATTCTTCGATCTTCTTTTAAAAGAATGCCGCATCATTTCAATTCCCGGCGTCGGTTTTGGAAAAAACGGGGAAGGGTACATCCGCTTGTCTGCCTTCACGACAGAAGAAAAAGCTTTCGAGGCAATCTCAAGAATTTCTTGCGCTAAATTAAATTAAAGAGAAAAATATTAATTTATGAGCAAATACAATCTCTTTGAAAATTGCCTTGGAAAGCTCGAAGAAGAGCATCAATACTTAAGCCTACGCCATATCGTCCCTTTGGATGGCGCACATGTTCTTTGCGAAGATAAAAAGATGCTGAACTTCAGCTCGAACGACTATCTTAATTTATCTCAACACACAGAACTTAAAAAAAATGCGATCCGGTTTTTGCTGCAACATGGGGTGGGAACAACCACTTCTTTTGTCGTAAACTCCCATCTCCATTGCCATGGACTCATAGAAGAAAAACTTTCCTTGCTGCTCGGTACTGAGTCAGCACATCTCTTTAACTCGAGATATCAGGCAAATATGACGGTGATTGCAACGCTTGCGAGTCCAAAATCACTCATCCTTATCGACCGTTCTTGCCACGTGGGTCTTTTTCAAGGAGCCGCATTTTCTCGAGCCAAGATCAAAACTTTTGAGCATAACGATTTAGTCGAGCTGGAACAACTTTTAGAACAAGCAAACAGCGAAGAGTATTTCTCAAAGCTGATCGTTACAGAGTCTCTTTTTAGTTTAGAAGGAGATACAGCTGATTTAAAAGGGCTTTCCTTACTTGGAAAAAAATATGAGACCCTTCTTTTTGTCGATGATTCCCACGCCATTGGTGTGATGGGTAAAGACGGAATGGGACTTTGCGCCTTTGTCGAAGGGGTCGATGTGATCTTGGGGACATTTAGTAAAGCTTGCGGAACTCCCGGAGCCTATCTTGGCTGCAATAAAACTCTCAAAAAATATCTCATTAACACCTGTCCCGGCCTTAGAGACACCTCCCTTCCTCCTGCAATTTTGGGTGCGATCGATGCAGCACTAGACTTTGTCCCCCAAATGGAGGGGGAGAGAAAACAACTTGAGCAGCGCGCCTACTTTTTAAGAAAAAAATGCCAAGAGCTCGGACTTTTAACAAACAGCACCACCCACCTGATTCCTATCATTATCGGAAGCGAAGAAGATACACGAGACTTTTTAAAGGCGCTCAATGCTGCAAATATTTTAGCGACACCCCTCTTTTCCCCACTAGTCCCTGAAAACGCTTCCAGAATCCGTATCTCCATCAATGCCCACCACAGCCCTGAGCATCTAAAGGAGCTTGTCTGCGCATTCCCTGGCAATTCTTACGCAGTCACCTACAGAAGCCCCCCTAAGGTAGTTGCCAATAAGGTGGAAGTTACCCGGAACCCTGTCCTGCAATAGACCTCTTGCATAATTAATTCAGAGTCATCTTGAAAAAGGAGAGGTTGTGTTGACCTGAAGCGGTTGGATATAGGTCAAAAGCAGTTCTGGTGAAAACCATAAAGTCATTAAGAGTTTTACCGATATGTTCGTTGTTTTTGCCGGTCGGATTGGGATCGACTAAGTAAAACTTATCTTTTCGTTTTATAAGGGTTATCGCATGGCGCTGCTTCTCCATGCGCAGAACATAGACACCCTCGGGAGCAGTCTGGGCAAAGCAACGCAAACGCTCCTCATTATGATCTTCTTGAACACTTACAAACTCGGTGAATGCTACCCCCATCACCGCATAAAAAGATCTCTCGTTTACAATGTCGAGCATGCTATCACGGAGAGATGGCATCACGCTGAGGAGTGGAGATATCCGATTGGTAATTTCTTGAGATATACCTGCCAATAAAGCGCCTTCTTCTTGGATTGTTTTAAAAATAGAATAAGTTGAAATGAGGCACTGAACTCTGGGGTCGGCTAAAGGTACGGGCGCAGTATCAGGGTCAATCGCGTTGTCTTTTAGAAAGATGGCTGCTTTTCCTTTATTGATCCCATCAGAAGCTGCGATTGCGTAAATTGCGGCAACTTGGACTGCAGGATCTAGGTCCATCTGAAGGAGACCTTGCAACAGGACCTTATACACTCTTAGGTTAATTACGCAGGTTTCAAGGACTACCTGTTTAATAAAAGCTTGGGGAATAACCCCGTGCTCATATCTTGAGATTTGATGCGCAAGGAGACTTTCAAAATCCTCGCTATCCCAAGCTTTAAGCATATCTGTATTTAGCTGTAGAGTGACTCCTCCACAACAACCTCCATGGATTCCTAAGGAAAGGTGATCAAAAACTGGGATCGGGGCAAAATAAGTTTCATGATTTGCAACGGCCATGCATAGCTGCTGAGCCTCTTCTTTAATTACTTGAAACTCCTCTGGATCTTCGGGTAAAACAAAAAAGTTTTTTTCGTATTTACATTTAGCGGCCACTAATTTCTGATATTTTATAAAGATATCAGTATTTCCATACTTACGAATAAAAGCAGGATACATGCATAGCAACGAAAGAGTTGACTTAGAGAAAAAACCTTGTTCTGCAGCTTTTAAGGAAGCTTTAAGTAGCGCATTTGAAGGGAAGATGCCGTAGGAAGCTTGTAGAAGGAGCTTTTTTCCTATCTGAAAAACTTCTCTATGAAAGCCATCAAGATCTTTTAGTGCCTCTTCAGAATTTAAGGTAAGAGCATGTGTTAGGAAATCGATCCATAAAGATTCCTGGTCAGGAGTAACGGTAATCGTAGAGTCATCGCCGAGCTTTTCGCATAGATCCACGAGTCTTTCCGGGTATTCTTGAGCTAATTGGTAGGCAATCTCATGGTTTAGGTATTTACGAAAAACCGCCACTTGATCGGGAAATATTTCCTTACGGTCTGTACATAAAAATTCGACGATCTCTTTATTGGAAAACGGGAGAGGTGGCCTACTGCGTAAATCGGCAAGAAATGCAATCTCATCGCTTGTGCGGCAATCTTTTAAACAGGGTAAATAACTCGGGAAGTATTGTTGAAAGCGATATGTAACAAACCATTGATCTTGCAGAGCGCGGTAATTTACTGCCGCTTGCTTGAAAAATAAATGCGCTATAGCTTCATTTGCTTTCTCAAAAGGGGAATCAAATGCGGCTGTGTATTTTAAACGAAAGAGCCAACTCGCCATCTTGGATAAGTCAACAGATTCTGCAAATAATTCTACGAATGCTCTTTTGAAGATATAATCGCAACGCAATTTTCCTCGAGCATCGAAAACCATGGCATATGCTGCATGATTTTGGAACTGCTCAAAGTCATCTATCTTTTCTATTTGGCGCAGTTTTTGTTTAAAAATAGAGACTAAAACCGAAATAATTTCAGGAATGCAGATCACAGCAGGTTCATGAAGATAGGATTCGACTAGGGGAGATAAGGAGGGACGCCACGTTTCTGATGTAAGAAAGCCCAAAATACTACAATAAAGCTTTTGCAATGGAAATAACCATAGCCCCTGCTCATCCTTATTGTGCCATGTCTCTAGTAGCAATTCCGCCATAATATCTATGGGAGGCTTTACATTGCCTTTCAAGCATACTTTGCGTTCTATTAAAGTTTTGCACATCACTCGAACTCTATCCATTGGGGCAGAAAAAAATATTTCAGCACGCTGCGATTCACAAAATTCCTGCAGCGCTTGGCCAAGCTCCTCTCGTAATAAGGCCTCCTCGGCTGCACCAAATTCAGGTAGAGGATCGATGCTTCTTGTCTCATTTGATCCTTTTTTATGCGTTGCCCTACAAGCCATTAAATTTTGCGCATCCAAAAAAGAAGCAATGATAGGAGATATTCTATCATGCTTAAAAAGAATTTTCCCTTTGTCATAAACATTCAAAGGAGACTGAGGTGACCCTACTGCCGGACTTGCCATTGTTAAATTCCTATTTTTAAATTTATTTGCTTACGCATAAGTATTATACACAAAATTTATTAAGAAAAAATAAATATAATTAAATATTTTAATATAGAAGCATATCAGCACATTCTTTGGCAATTCTTACGCAGTCGCTTACAGAAGCCCCGCTAAGGTAGTTGCCAATAAGGTGGAAGTTGGGGGGGGACCTATTCTGTAATAGCTCCACCCTTTTTTGATGGCCTAGAGTGTATTGAGGGATAGATTGTCTTTCGACAAGGATGGATTTGGGAGTTTGTTCTATTTGCAAATGTTTGCGGTAAACATCTGTTTCTTCCTTAGAGATCACGGTTAATTGTCTTGGACTATCAAAAATGACTCCTAAAAGTTTTTCCCCCTCGCAGCTTGGGACTAAATATCCAAATCCTTTAGGCAATGCTAGATCTTGGGCATAGTGAACATGAGAAATGGTTAAATGGGCTCTGGGGATTTCAGGAAAAGGGAGGGAACAGATCACTGCATCTGCGTCTATGTTAAAATCGTTCACTTCAGTATTGAAACAAAACTTCGCTGGAATGTTTTTCATAAGTGCGTTAGTTAGAGATTGCATTCCCCCTTCGAAAGAAAAGAGGGAAGGGTCTTGCTTTTCTCTTTTAAAAAAGGCTTTGGTCAGCGAACCATGTGTGTGTTCCCACTCTTTTAGAATAGGAAAACAAGCATTCACCGAAAGCTCTTTGATATTTCCCCCAAAGATCCCAAGCACCATTGGATCAAAAATATAGCGCGCAACATCTTTGTTAAAGCGCCTACAGGCAAAGTCCCAAATCGTCTCCTCTTCGCCGCAAGGTTTCACAGCCCATTCCTTTAAAAGGGGCCACAACAATTTTCGCTTGGGAAATTTTACGAGTTTGTTATTCATCCACAGATAACGGGTTGTGGAAGTTGTGTAATTGACTTTGAGATTTAACTCTTTTGCCATTTGCAAAAGATCTTGCGAGCGGGAAGTTTTAAGCACTCGCGCATAATTTAAAACCCCACCGGGTGTGCTCTCTTTCTCAATCACCGTCACATCATGCTTGCTCGATAAATACCACGCTGCACTTAAACCAGAGATCCCCGCTCCCAAAATAACAATCTTTTTCTTCATGATTTAATCATAACATTTTGGAGGAAAAAAAATAACAGGATGATAGGATATGCAGGATAGAAGAGAGAATTTATTTAGCGCGAAGCGCTTTGGAGTGCGGCGATTCATCTACCCAGGCCTTCGCTTCGCTCCAACCTGGGCTGTACCATTACGGCTCTTTCGAGCCTAGGATTACACCACAGGCCCGAAGGGCTGTTTATGATACAGCCCAGGTTGGAGCGAAGCGAAGGCCTGGGTAGATGAATCGCCGCACTCCAAAGCGCTTCGCGCTCACTTCCCACTTTTGGAGAAAATGTCATATAACAAAAACGAGATTATTGCATTTTTGAAAGGGCTGCGCGATGAGATCATTGCGGAGTTTGAGAAGCTAGAGGGAGGCGCCCGCTTCGAGCGAAAGATGTGGGATCATCTCACAGGCGGCGGCGGTGAAATTAGTTTGCTTCGAGGGAATGTCTTTGAAAAAGCAGCGGTAAATTGGTCGGGCGTGATGGGGGATAAGTTCCCCATGGTAGATGCCGTAGGCCCCTTTTTTGCTACGGGAATCAGCCTCATCACCCATATGAATAATCCCCACGCGCCGACTGTTCATATGAACATCCGCTATATTGAAACAAAAAACAAATCCTGGTTTGGCGGAGGATACGATCTCACCCCTATGGGCCTCTACTACGAAGAGGATACGCTCCATTTTCATGAAACAGCAAAAAAAGCCCTTTCTCCTTATGGCTTATACGATGAGTTTTCGAAAAATGCTGCCACGTATTTTTATATCCCCCATCGCAAAAAAGAGCGTGGAGTGGGAGGCATTTTTTTTGACCATTTCAATACTGGCGATCTAGAAAAAGACCTCCAGATGTGGAGAGCCATTGGAAAAACATTCACCAGCGCTATCCTTCCCATCTATCAAAAAAGGATCCACCTGCCCTACTCTCCCCGAGACAAAGAAAAACAACTTGAAGCCAGAGCCCACTACGCCGAATTCAACCTCCTCTACGACAGAGGGACCAAATTCGGCTTCCTCTCCGGGGGCAATCCAGAGGCCATTCTCTGCTCCATGCCCCCCTTAGCTAGGTGGTAGAGTTACAACTGATGATGATGCCATTAGTTTCCTCTTAGTGCGTCGACTAATTTAAATTTCATAGCGTGCTGAGTTATCTCTCGATCTGCCATGCTAGCGCAGCCTACAACACTTGTCCAACGGTGCAAAATATAGTTGAGAACCTCCCCAAATTTGCCATCCGGCATCATCATAATGTTAGCTCCAAGAGCCCGAACCCTGGAGGGTAGATCATTCCCGTTATCGAGAATTTTCCACCCATGATTTACACTTTCATAAACAGGCTTAGCTCCAGCTTTCTCGAATGCGTCAACCTCAGCATCAATAAGATTATCAGGATCAGAAGGTAAGGCGCCCCCTTTCTGCATTCCCAATATCAAATAGCCCAATGCCAAAATATTATCGTGGCCTTTCCAGATAGAGTGATTGATAAATCTCCCTTTCATTTCGATACCCATTTCGGCATAATAGGTATTTGGATAAGTGTGGGAAAACGATACACTTCGCTGAGCCTGTTCATATAGTGCTTTAAGTCCTGGTTCACTCTCTTTATTAAAAAAATAAATAATTCCGCCCAAATGATCATCATCTAGACCGATAAAACAAGCATATAAAAAATTGAGAGGATCCCCTGAATACTTTTCAAGACCTTCAGCTATCCTATTAGCAAGCCGTTGAATTACCAAAAGAGGGACATAATCTCTAAGATTGGATGCCTTATCAATGTTTGTTTTGAGTTTAGTGAACCATTCCTCATTAGTCAGTGTTCTTTTTTGAGAATCTAAGCCCACAATACCGATAACCCATAAGTTAAACGCGGAATGAGCAACCAAATCGATTTTTAACCATTTTCGGGCAGCGATGCCCATTTCAGACAGGTTATTCACACCAATTCCAACTAATCTTTTTCCAAACTCATCTGAAACTGACACCTTCGGAGGAGCTGCGGCTGTGGGTTTGGTTGATGTAGGTTTGGTTGATGGAGCTGCAGATATGCGGCGAAGGCAGATGGCGCCCCCAATAATAATAGCCACTAGGCCAAGAGAAACGCCAAGTGAGATTTCCCAGGGGCGAACGATGTGTACTGAGGGCACAGCAAGAACAACCATTGCGATGATGCCTAAGCTAGCAAGACCCAAAGTTGTGATGAGTACTGTTCTATTCTTGATGCATGCTTGCAAACAACACCCTGGCTCTGGTTGTCGCGATGTTAAACCTGTTGCTGATAATGAAGGCGATGATGACATAAAAACTCTCCCGTTTGTAAGTTTTTCGGAACATTATACCCGCTCTAGATAAAGATACAATAAAGAATTTCCTGAGATTATATTACACCGCATTCAACCTCCTTTACGGCGAAGGCGCTCCACTTGGGTTGTGGCTACACTGCTACTTGAGTCGGGAGGGATTACTTTGAGTAAAGCTTCCCGATTTGCTTTTATAGCATCATCCATAGCTTTGCGCCTTGTTATTGAGGCTGTTTGTAAGGCTTCGATCGATGCTATTGAGGCGTCCCTCTTTGCTACTGAGTTTGCAAGTGAAGATTGGAGCTTTACTATTGAGGCTGCAATGGAAGCTTCCCTCTTTGATAGTGAAACTGCAGCTGAAGCTCTGGTCTGCAAATAGATAGCGCCAGGAATAATAACAAAAGCTAGCCCAAGAGAGACACCAAGAGAGATTTTCCAGGAGGGAATGATGTGCACTCCGGGAACAGCAAGTACAACCATTGCACCGATACCCAAAATAGCTACCGCTATGATTGTGATGCACGTTCCTTTCTTGCTGAGAAATGTTTGCAAACAGCTGTTTGTATCTGTTTGAGGAGCTGCCCCCTTAGAATGCACGCCTGATGCTGCTAATGCCATAAAAAATCCACATTGGTTTACTTAAGATAGAAATATTATAGCAGATTAGGATAAAGATAAAAACAAAGAATTATTTTCAAAATAATAAATTAAATTTATTATTTTGCGGCACAAGATGATAAGACTGAGTCAACGGGGATATCGGGAAAGATCCCTCGAAGCAATCCTCTGCTCGATGCCCCCTAGCTAGGTGGTAGCAGTGTTATGTAATAGCGAGTGGCCGACTCCAAAGAGTTAATAAAAGCTACTACATCAAAAGAGATATGGTCTTTCTTGTTCAATAGACAATTAAATAAAATTCCAAAATGTTTGAACTCAAGTTGAGAAAAACCTTGTCCTATCATTTCAAAAAATTTGTCGGGATCAGACTCTTTTAACGAAGAATGTTGTACAACTATGTTAGCTACAGCTTTGATAGTATCTCCTGTTAAAAACAGTCTTGATTTTAGCCAAACTTCAATTGACTTTTCCACTTTATCCACAGAATGAATATCAGACAAACCAGAAAACCTAAGCCCGCTTGCAACAGCTTTACCAAGCTTTTCCATAGGAGACACTAACCGCTGGGTTATTTTATCCCGTTTGCCTCTAGAAACAGCTTGAGAATAAGTCTGTTCTTGACGCTGAAAAGATCGCATCTGGTCAAAAAGCATTATTTGTGCAGCCTCACCAAATTTTAATAATTCTTCCTCTTCGGCAGAAAAATCTGAATCACTCACACTCGATGCTGATGCTGATGCTGAACTCACCGCAACGCTGCTACTTGAAACAGGAGGTTGGCTTAACAAAGAAACGGAAGAATCCCCAGCTGCAACTGCAGGCAAGGTCAATTCCTGAGCTGAGGAGTTTGGTGCCCGAACTGAACTTCCGGCTGCAGGAGCTGCAGGTATGCGGCGAAGACAGATGGCACTCTTAATAATAATAACAACCAGGACAAGAGAAACGCCAAGTGAGATTTCCCAGGGGCGAATGATGTGCACTGCAGGAACAGCAAGCACAACCATTGCAACGATGCCCAAACTAGCTATGACTAAGGTTGTGATGAGTGCTGTTCTATTTTTGAGGCATGCTTGCAAACTGCACCCTGGCTCTGGTTGCCGCTGCGTTAAACCTGTTGCTGGTAATGTAGGCGAAGAAGCCATAAAAAATCTCCTGTTTATAAGTTTCTGGGAATATTATACCCGATCTGGGTTAAGATAGAATAAAGAATTTTCTAGGAAAAATCCCTAATTTCCTGAAAATTCCTTTACTTGAAAATTTAGGTGAATTGGAAAAAGATGATGAGATCTCCTAATTGCTTATCACTCAATCTGTCAATTAAGAGATTTAATACTTTTACACAATATTCACGCTCGGTGCCCCTAAACCTTCCGTGATCGTCTATTTCTTCATAAATTGATTTCAATATGCAATGGTATTCGTCTTTTGGATCTAGAAAGAGTTCATTATTGCGGACACTCTTTCCCAACCGATACTTATTGGCCTCATCCGCACTGGTAAATTCTTCTTGTCTTGCGAATTTTCCCAAAAGAGCAGTATCTGTTACATCGGCATCAACAGGCTCTGTTAATGTTTGAAGAAATAATTCTTCGGCTGGAGATGTGAACTCCCTCTTCAAAACTGTAAATAAAGCTCCAATATCACTTTCATCCATGGACATAATTTTCTGCATGCATACACCCGATTCCTTCATAAGATCTGGAGCAATTCGTTTGAACCCTTGAGCTAAAGTCTCAATATTTACTTCCATTAAATAAGGTTTTAATTTTCTATCCTTTCTAACCAACTCTTCCATTGCCTGCTTATTGCTAAAAAGCGGCAATTTTAATTTCAACATAGCGCAAAGCTTACGGTTTGGATCCACTCTCGAGGACGGTCCATTTTCATTTGGCCACCGAGGGTCAAGCTGAGGTACTATATCAAAAACGTCAACTCTTCTACGATAATTTTCTTTTACAATTTTCCCTAATTGAACCTTTTGGTCGTAATAAACTCCTGGAACCGATTCGAACAACGATAAACTTTCCCGAGCCTTTTCATATATTGCTTTAAGTCCTGGATTCTCTGTTTCACTAAAAGAATAAATCATTCCGCCCAAATGACTGTCATCTAAATCCATAAAACAATCATATGCAATATTGAGAGGATCGCGATCACTTGAACACTTTTCAAGGCCTTCAGCTATCTTATCAGCAAGCTCTTGAATTACTTCAAGAGAGAGATAATCTCTTAGATAGGATCCCTTACCAATGTCTGTTTTGAGTTTTGCGAGCCATTCCTCTTTAGTAAGTTTTCTATCTAAAGAATCTAAGTCAGTAAATTTGTTAATCCAGTCCTTAAAGGTGACACAATAATCGAATTTTTTGAACAATTTTCGAGCAGCGAGCCCCATTTCAACCAAGTTAGTCTCACTAATCCCAACTAACTTTTTTCCAAACTCATTTGAAACTGGTGCAGGAGCCTGCGGTGTCCGTCGAAGGGAGATAGCGCCCCCAACAATCATAACGACTAGGGCAAGAGAAACTCCTAGGGAGATTTTCCAAGAGAGGATGTTCACTGCGGGAGAGGCAAGTGCAATCATCGCGCCAATACCCAAAGTGGCTATCACTAGGATTGTGATGCACATTCCTTTTTTGCTGAGGAATGTTTGCAAACAGTTGTTTGTGTTTTGTTGAATACCTTTATTTCTTACTGCTGCTGCGGCTGATGAGCTCATAAACAAACCGAAGGAGAAAATTCTAGGACTTGGTCGACAAAGCACTTCACATGGTCGACGGGAATGTCAGGAAAAATGCCATGGCCGAGGTTGACGATGAAGCCGGGGTCGCTTTGCATGGAGCGGAGGAGCTCTTGGGTTTTTTGGATAATGACTTGCTTGGGAGCATAGAGGAGGTAGGGATCGAGGTTCCCTTGCACTGCGATGGGAGGCTGGATGGTTTTTCTCATGTGGGCAAGGGGTTTGTGGGAATCGAAGCTGATGCAGGTGGGATTCAGGGTTGCCAGATCTTCAGCTAAGATGCAGGAGCCTCTGCAGAATAAGATGGTCGGAATGTTGAGTGAGGCGAGGATTTTTTTTAGGTACGGGTAGGAAAATTGGTGGAATTCTTCGTGAGTGAGGAGGTTTGCCCAGGAGTCGAATATTTGGATGGCGTCTACACCTGCCTCTATTTGCATGTGGAGATAGGCGATGGTAGCTGTGGTGATTTTTTCTAAGAGTTCATGGAGTGATTGGGCGTCTTTGTAGATCGATTTTTTAATCTCTTCTAGGATGTAACTTGCAACGGTGAAGGGGCCGCCGCAAAATCCAATGAGGGGGACTTTTAATTGTGGTTTTAGAAGGCGGATTGTTTCGGGAACGTAATGGAGAACTTCAGGTTGAAAAAGGAATTGCGGGCCCATTTCGATGTGGGGAGATTTTCCTTCAGGGAAATGGACGGTGCCGCCAAGCGCTTCTGCTACAACGAGGATGTCGGAGAACAAGATGGCAGCGTCTACATTGAGGATATCGATGGGGAGGAGGGTGACTTGAGCTGCAAGTTCTGGAGTATGAAAAAGATGCCAAAGGGATTGTTTCTCACGGAGTTTTCGATACTCGGGCATATATCTGCCCGCCTGGCGCATGATCCATACGGGCGGTCTGCCATGGTTTTTGCATTTAAGCGCTGATAGTAACAACGAGTTCATGTTTGTCCTTCTTTAGCGCGAAGCGCTAGCTAGTCAGCAATCTGTCCAGGATGGCATCGACGGTGAAGCCGAACTCGATAGCGAGATCACCTTGTGGGGCGGATTCCCCATAAGTTTCGATGCTAATCGCAATCCCCTCTGGGCCAATCCATTTATGCCAGCCAAAACTTGTGGCTGCTTCGATGCTGACCCTTCTTCCTATGTCTCCGCCGACAACTGACCCTTTGTACTCGTCGCTTTGCTGCTCAAAAATTTCCCAACAGGGCATCGAAACCACCCGCACGGCTTTGCCAATTTTTTCTAGCGCGGCTGCGACATCAAGCGCGAGTGAAACTTCTGATCCTGTTGCCATGAGTGTGAACTGTGGTTTTGCCGATTCTTTTTTAAGAATATAGGCTCCTTTGCCCACCCCTTTTTCGTAAGGAATATTGGCAAGGGGAAGCTCGGGTAAATTTTGTCTTGAAAGGATGATAGCGGACGGGCCTTGATAACGGAGCATGGCAATCCAAGACATTTTCACTTCCCAATTATCAGCTGGGCGGATCACTTGAAGTCTTGGCATGGCTCTTAGCGCAGCAAGATGCTCGATCGGTTGATGCGTAGGGCCATCTTCCCCTAAAAAGATCGAATCATGTGTGAATTGATAGATCACTTGGATCTTGGAAAGACAAGCCAGCCTGATCGCATTTCTCATATAATCTGAGAATGTTAAAAAAGTTCCTACGTAAGGTGTAATCATCTGTGTTTGTGCAAGTCCGGCCGCAGCTCCTGCCATAGCAAATTCTCGTATGCCGTATTTGATGTTGCGCCCTTTAAAGTTGTTAGTGCTCACCAAAGGAAACTTTTTCATCATGGTCATGTCTGATCCAGAAAGATCCGCTGATCCTCCATAAATTTGGGGGAGAAGATCCCCTAGCAAGTTTAGAACAGTTTGTGATGCAGTTCTTCCGGCAAGAGGGCTTTTCATTTCAATGTCTCGCAGAAGCATCTCTAGATTGTCAGGGAGTTTTTTCTCTTGCATTGTGGTAAATTGCTTGTAGAGCTCAGGATTCTCCCGTCCCCAAGACTGGAGCATCTCGTTCCATTTAGATTCAAGAGAGGCATCTTTAGGCAATTTTTGATCAAAGAAAGTGTGTACAGATTGGGGAACGTAAAATGCTTCTTCTGGAAGGCCCAAACCTTTTTTCACAAGCTCCACTTCTTCTTGTCCGAGGGGGGAGCCATGCGCTTTATGGGAGCCTGCTTTATTGGGGGAGCCTTTGCCGATAATGGTGTGCATCTCGATGAAGCAGGGTCTTTTCTGGTCTTTCAAGATGGAGGTAAAAATTTGCTCCATCGCATCAAAATCGTAACCGTCTAGCTCAAAAACATCCCAGCCATAGGCCTTATAGCGGAGTTTTGTGTCTTCTGAGCCTGAATCAGAAAGAGGCCCATCTAAAGTGATTTTATTCGCATCATGGATTAGGATTAGATTATTTAGGTTTAAGTGTCCTGCAAGTGTTGACGCCTCTGAAGAGATCCCCTCCATGATACAGCCGTCTCCTGCAAGGCAATAAACTTTGCTATTGAACAAGGGATATTTTTCTGAATTGAATTTTGCTCCAAGAAGTTTTAATCCTAGCGCCTCTCCCACGGCATTTGCTACACCCTGTCCTAGAGGGCCTGTTGTAGATTCAACGCCATCTGTTATCCCATATTCAGGATGGCCAGGTGTATTGGAGTGGAGTTGTCTAAATCTTTTAATATCATCCAGAGAGACTTTAAAACCTGATAGATAAAGGAGGGAATATAACAACATAGAGCCGTGGCCGGCGGATAAAACAAAGCGGTCTCTTCCTAGCCATTTTGAATTTTTTGGATTATGTCTAAGGAGCACTCCATAAAGATAGGCTCCAAACTCTGCGCATCCCATAGGGAGCCCAGGGTGGCCTGAATTAGCTTTTTGCACAGCTTCCATGGAAAGTTCACGAATCGTATTGGCAATTTTACTTAAGTGTTTTTTTAAATCTTGATCCATCAATAATTTCTCCTAAATGATATACACTTTTATCCCTAAACGCTATAATCTTTCAAGTAAAAAGGTAGGACTATGCTCTCACAAGAAATCAGACGCGCTTTTTTAAAGTATTTCAAAGATCGTTCTCATGCAGTAATCCCCTCTTCATCCGTTGTGCCCCACGACGACCCCACCATCCTTTTTACGAATGCGGGGATGAATCAGTTCAAGGATGTGTTCCTCGGTAAATCACAGAGAGATTACACTTGCGCTACCACGTCGCAAAAATGTATCCGTGTGGGCGGCAAGCATAACGATTTAGATAATGTGGGCCACACCTCCCGCCATCTCACTTTTTTCGAGATGCTCGGCAATTTTTCTTTTGGAGATTATTTTAAAGAAAAAGCTATTGAATATGCATGGGAAGTCTCGACTCAAGTCTACGGCTTTTCCCCCAAAGATATTTGGATCACTGTTTTTGAAACAGATGAGGAAGCATTCTCTCTTTGGCAAAAATATGTGTCTAAAGACAGGATTGTCCGCATGGGTGAAAAAGATAATTTTTGGGCTATGGGCGACACAGGCCCATGCGGTCCATCCTCTGAGCTTTATTTCGATAAGGGGGCAAAATACGGGAACGCTACTTCTCCAAAGGACGATGTAACAGGGGAGCGTTTTATAGAATTTTGGAACCTGGTCTTCATGCAGTTTAACCGAAGCAGTGATGGAAAACTCTCTCCTCTTCCAAAGCAATCGATCGATACGGGCTCGGGGCTCGAACGAGTTGTTTCATTAAAAATGGGTGTGGAGTCCGTTTTTGAAACAGATGTACTCCGAGGAATCATCGCGCAAATTGAACAAGTCTCTCACAAAAAATACAATAACGACCCAGCATTCCACGTGATTGCCGATCATATCCGCTCTCTTGCATTCGCCATTTCTGATGGGGCGCAGCCGAGCAATATTGAAAGAGGCTATGTTTTAAGAAAGCTCATACGCCGCGCTGTCCGCTATGGGAGAACTTTAGGAATGCAAAAACCTTTTTTAGCAAAAGTTTTCCCCAGCCTCGTCGATCTTATGGGAGAAGATTATCCACAACTTATCGGATCTAAAGAGCGGATTGAAGAGATCCTCACCCTAGAAGAGGAGGGATTCCTCCGCACCCTCAAGAAAGGGGGAAATATTTTATCCTCTATCATCGATCTCGCAGCCAAGCGAGAGCCCAAACAGATCAGCGGGGAGGAGGCCTTCAAACTTAAAGACACCTATGGCTTTCCTCTCGAAGAGATCATCCTCATAGCCAAAGACAACGAGATGAGTGTTAACCTCGAATCATATGAGATTTTAGAAGAGCAAGCTAAAGAAAAATCGCGAAGCGCAGCTACGGTCCATTCTCAAGAAGCTGAAGAGAGTCTTTTTAAAGATTTTGTCGAAAAACATGGGCCTTGTCTTTTTGACTATGAAAAACAAAAAGAGGAAGCCACCATTATGGCAATTGTCGCGAATGGAAATTTTGTTGAAAATCTTCACGAAGGGCAAGAGGGGATGGTGATCTTAAATAAAACACCTTTCTATGCAGAGCGGGGCGGACAAATTACCGACATTGGAACTCTTTCCCACCATAAAGCCCACTTTCAAGTCACCCATTGCCACTCCCCCTATCCCGATGTAATTGTCCATGAAGGAAAGCTCGAAAGCGGGATCCTCATTTTAGGCGAGCCGATCCGCGCGGAAATTGACACAAAAAGACGGCAAAAAATTGCGAATAACCATACAGCGACCCACCTTCTTCAGTGGGCGCTAGAAAAAATTTTAGGTGCTCACATTAAACAGGCAGGCTCCCTTGTTGAAGCAGAGCGGCTCCGTTTTGACTTTAATCATCACAAAGCCCTCACCCCTCAAGAGATCATGGAAACAGAGCGTCTGGTTAATGAAAAGATCTCTGAAAATAAAGAAGTCAAAACCTATGAGCTCACTTTTGATGAAGTACAAAACCGGAAAGACATTAAACAATTCTTCGGCGAAAAATACGGCAAAAAGGTGCGCGTGATCGACATCGATTATTCGAAGGAACTTTGCGGAGGTACCCATGTAGATCATGTCGGCGCCATCGGCCTCTTCCGTATCACTAAGGAAGGGGGAATTGCTGCTGGAGTACGGAGAATAGAGGCGGCTACCGGTCTTGACGCACTTGCCTTCACACACCAAAATGAGGAGTATGGGGTAAAAGCTGCTGCTCTCTTAAAAACAACACCCGCCGGGTTGCCTGAAAAGGTAGGAGCATTGATTGAAGAGAATAAACAGCTTGGATCACAAATGAAAGTCTTTAAAAAACAGGCTGTGAAAGAACTCGCAAAAGAGCTCTCTTTAAAGATCAAGCATGCAGGAGCCACCCCCTACCTAACGGAGATTGTTTCTTTAGATGGGGAAGAACTCGGCTTTTTGGCTGACGACCTTATCTCGAGAAACAAATCGCTCGTCCTCATCCTCGCTGTGAAAAAAGAAGCTGCATGCCAGCTCCTGATCCGCGTCACACCCGATCTAGTTGCACAAGGGATACAAGCGGGAGCGCTCATCAAAGAAATCGCCCCCCTCGTCGGCGGAACCGGCGGTGGCAGACCAGAGAGCGCACAAGCCGGCGGCAAAAACCCCGCAGGAATCGCGGACGCCTTCAGGAAAGCTATAGAAATATTAACAAAATAGGGGAGAAAAAAGGACAGAGGAAGATCGGGCACGCACGCGGGCACGGGCACGGGCACGAAAGAGGGAAGAGGTTAAGGCTTTCCCTCTTTCGTGCCCGTGCCCGTGCCCGCGTGCGTGCCCGATCCTCTCTCCTCTTTATACAAGTATGTTAGACAAATTATTACAAAGCCCTGCTCTTTCTACTTTTGTGGAGCTGGTAGATAAAGAGGCATCGTTGTTGTTGGAGGATCTTTGGGATGCCCCTAAAGCCGCTCTCCTTTTGCTCCTTTCCAAAAAGAAAAATATTTTGTTGATTTCCTCTAGCAATGTGATCGATAATCTCGATTATTTTAAAGTGAAATTTTTAGAGTTTCCTTCTTGGGAAACTTTGCCCGGCGAAGAGATTTTAGCTAGCCCGGATATTGTGGGAAAGAGGCTCCTTGCTTTGCATAAGCTTATGGAAAAATCAAATAGCCTAGTTATTGCTCCTCTGCAAGCAGCATTACAAAAACTTGTTTCGAGAAAAACGCTCGAATCTCTTTGTAAAAGCTGGAAAAAGGGGGATCCTGTTTTTTTTGATTCTCTTCCCCAAGAACTCAGCCGCATGGGATATAAAAGAGTTCCAGTCGTTTCTGATAAGGGGGAGTTTGCCCTTCGCGGCGGAATACTCGATATTTTTCCCCTCTCCTCTACCGATCCGTACCGCTTAGACTTTTTTGGAGACACGTTAGATGATATCCGCATTTTTGATCCGGTCGGACAAAAGTCTATTTCTAAAGTTGAAGCTATCTTTATCCCTCCTGCAAATGAACTTGAATTGTTAAAGAAGGAAGAAAATCTCGAAGATCTTTTGGATTATATGGGAAAGGATACCCTCATCATTTTCGACGATCTTTTAGCGCTCGAGGACAAATATGTCGAATGGCAAAAGATGCCCGCTTTCCATTCTAAGTTCTTCTATACGTTTGCAGAATTTTTTAAAAAGAAGAGGCAACATCTCTATTGGAGCCGGGAAAGAATTGAAGAACTTTCTGACGTAGAGATAAAAAAGAAAACAGGGCGTAAATTTTATTCAGGCAAAGATCCGTTGCAGCCGCTCACTTTTGAAATCCTCCATCAAAAAATTGAGACTAAACGCTTTGCCCACCCTTTTATTGAGATCAGCGATTTTTTCTCTCCTCTAGAGAATCGGGCAGCTACAACTAAAGAGGAAATTTTCGAAGGGATTAAAAGATTCCCAAATTTAGATCTGCATTTTATCTGCTCTACAGAAGCTGAAGAAAAAAACTTGCCGGGACCGGTTGAACGGGGCTATTTGTCCGCAGGGTTTGTCGTGGCAGATTCCTTACTTACCCTTATTCCTACAACAGAATTTACCCATCGTTACAAAGTGAGACGGCAGAAGTGGAGAAGCACTTATCATACACCCCCTTCTGAGTTCCATGCGCTCGCCCCTGGTGATGTGGTTGTCCACTTCCATCAAGGGATTGGAAAGTTTTTAGGAATTGAAAAAAGGCCGAACCATTTGGGAATGCCCACCGAGTTTATGCAAATCGAGTTCGCAGAAAGGAGTAAGCTTTTTGTCCCTATCTCCCAATCCTACTTGATCTCTCGCTATATCGGAGCAAAAGAAGAGATCCCCACCTTAAGCACACTCGGAACACAGAGATGGCAAAAACAAAAACACCAAGCGCAAAAGGCGATCATTGGATATGCGCAAGACCTCCTCCGCTTAAATGCAGAAAGACAAATCAAAGGGGGCTTTCAATATCCACAAGACTCTATTGAAATCCTCCAGTTCGAAGATGAATTCCCCTTTTCTGAAACAGAGGATCAGCTAAAAGCGATCCACGACATTAAAAATGATATGATCGGTGGAAAAGCCATGGACAGGCTCATCTGCGGCGATGTGGGCTATGGGAAAACAGAAGTTGCCATGCGCGCTGCCTTCAAGGCTGTAATTGATGGAAAAAAACAGGTGGCCGTCCTTGTTCCCACAACAGTTTTAGCAATGCAGCACTACGATTCGTTCCGCGATAGGATGTCTAACTTTGCCGTAAATGTAGGGGTTGTCTCCCGCTTTAGAACACCCAAAGAAGTGAAAGAGACCTTAAATAAGGTAGAAAAAGGGCAGATCGATATTTTAATTGGGACCCACCGCCTAGTCTCTAAAGATGTGAAGTTTCACGATCTTGGCCTTATTATCATTGACGAGGAGCAGCGCTTTGGGGTACGCGCAAAAGAGCATTTAAAAGCAGCAAAGACAGGGGTGGATTGTATCACCCTCTCTGCCACTCCCATCCCACGAACCCTTTATCTATCGCTCATCGGCGCAAGAGAAATTTCCGTTATCAATACTCCCCCTCAAGACCGTTTACCCATCAAATCGATCATCGCAGAAAAAAATCCCCAAACTGTGCAAAACGCAATGCTGCGCGAACTCTCAAGAGAAGGACAAGTTTTCTATGTCCATAACAGAGTGGAAACAATCTTTATGGTGGCAGATGAATTGCAAAAACTCGTTCCTCAGGCGCGGATCGTCGTTGGCCACGGACAGATGTCTGCAGATGAATTAGACACCGTCTTCCATGCTTTTAAATCAGGTGAAGCAGATATCCTTGTTGCCACAACAATCATCGAAAACGGGATCGACATCCCCAATGCGAACACGATCCTCATCGACCGAGCAGAAACATTTGGCCTCGCCGATCTCTACCAAATGCGCGGCCGTGTCGGAAGATGGAATAAGCCGGCCTACGCTTATTTCCTCATCCCCTCCGGCCGCTCCCTTCCCGAGATTTCTCGAAAAAGATTATTTGCACTTGTGGAATCTTCCGGCTATGGCGGCGGAATGAAAATAGCGATGCGCGACTTAGAAATCAGAGGTGCAGGCGACATTTTAGGAGTAGAGCAATCGGGGCAAATTTCCACAATCGGTTTTCATTTATACTGCAAACTTTTAAAGCGGACGATTGATGCGCTGCAAAAAAAGATCGTCCCTTCCTTTACTGAGACAAAAATTGAGTTCCCTTACGATGCGAGATTACCCGAAGAGTATGTGGCAGAAAGTTCTCTCCGATTAGAGATTTATCATAGATTGGGAGAGGCTTGCTCCTTTGAAGAAGTTGATGCGATCATTGCTGAACTTAAAGATCGGTTCGGGCCCGTGCCGCCGCAGGTAATGTGGTTGTATCATCTTACGAGGATACGCATTTTTGCGATGCAGCATAAAGTTGTTCTCATCAAGATCGACAGCTACACAGTCCACATCGAATGGCCCACGAGCAAGAAAAGCATTCCGCTGCCCAAGATGAAAAAGCCTGAAGAGATCGAAGCCTTCTTATTTAAAGAAACGCAAAACGCAAAACAATAAACGCAAAACAAAAGAAACGAAGAAAAAAGTTTGCCTCTCTTTATTTCTTCTGTTTTGCGTTTATTGTTTTGCGTTTTGCGTTTCTCTTATCCGGCGCGTGGTCGGTTTTTGGAGAGGTGTTTTGTTTTTGCTGCAGGTTTCTCGGCAACAACTTCCATGTCCTCTTCGTAATCATCAGACACAGTCTTTAAAAGCTCCTCTTCTGCAAGAGATTCTTGAACCGCCTCATTGTCGCTGATCGGCGTTTCTAAAACCTCCTTTGCAAATGTGCTGTCTTCCAAAGCATCTGCAACCATTTTCTTATTTTGCCCCTTTGCAAAAAGGGCTAAAGGCAAAATCATCATCACGAATAAAAATCTCATATTGCTTCCAATTAAAATATGTTTCTGTGGTAAGCCCCTTTCACGTGAAGCATTTGCATCTCTCTTGAATGTTTTAATATCTTAACGCCTAACTCGACATGACCCGCCATGTAACTTCCATAAACAAACTCTGATTTCTTTTTAGTTTTTATCCCATTTTCATTTAGAGGGAGGTCAGAAATAAGGAGAAGCGCTCCCAGTGTATATTTCCTCTTGTAGCTGGCAGCAAAAAGGGTGGCGCATTCCATTTCGATCGCTTGAGCCTTCGTGATTTTTAACTTTGTTTTGAACTCTTCGTTAAATTCCCAAAAGCGCATGTTAGTGGTGTAAGTGATCCCAATATGATAAACCGTTTTTTCTTTCTCTAAGACTTCTGTAACAGCTTTTTGCATAAGGAAATTAGCAAGTGCCGGGACCTCCTGGGGAAAATAAAAATCTGAAGTTCCTTCTCCTCGGATGCTAGCCACGGGAACAAGGTATTCCCCTACCACATATCTCCTTCTAAGTCCTCCGCACATCCCAAGAAGGAGACTCGATTTGATAGGAAGGAAGGAACAAAGATCGACCACCAGAGCTGCTGCGGGCGAACCTATTTTAAAATCGAGGATGCTTACATCTTCTTCAGGGCAGTGGGCTACTTTGAACATCGATCCTTCAATCACTTTGACATTTCTCGATGTTGCAAAATAGTCAACATACCGAGGAAAATTTGTTAAAAGCAAATTGGATTGAAAAGCAGAAACGTCGCACCCGGAATAACGCTCTAGGGTATCTTTTGCAAACTGCTCCTCTTTAAGTACAAGGTCCATTTCTTCATCATAACACTTGATGAAAAATTATTAAAGCTGTAAGTTTTTTGCAAATATTAGGGGGTTCTTATGGCTAATCTAGCATTGAATGTTGCAGAAGGGGCGTTAGCTCCACCCGAGCTTCCAAGTCGATCCTGTTGTGGAGGAGCGCAAACGTTCAAGCTTCTTACTGGAACAGGTCTAGCCGTTGGTACAGTTTGGGCATACACAGTTCCAAATTATATTGCCCTCGCTATTTTTATTGGAACCGGAGTGTGCTATGCTGTAGGAACTGTATGGTCAGCGATCTCCGATGACAAATACGAAAAACTTGCAAATAGCGTGCTAAATACATGCATCCAATATCAAGGAGCTCTGAATCAAGCTAACAGACTGCTGAATCATATAGACGCAGACGAAGCTAACTTGCGTGCCGTCGCAGAAGAGATTAAAAGCGATGAGACCAGCTTTAACAACACGGTTATTGAGATGAAAACAACTGTTGAATCTTTCCTGGCAACCGTCGTAAAAAGCGTCGCTTCGACCTCAGATCTTCGCAGAGAAAGGGAAGCTTTGCAAAGCTTAGCGCAGAAAGATAAAGTGACTATTGCCAGTTTTGCAAATATTCTTGCCGAAGTTAAAAGGGAACTTCCAGCGTTAAAAGGGGTAGCTGCAAGTGCGGTTAGTGAGGCAGCCCAGGAGGAGAGATTTGTTGCACTTGAAGCAAAACTTGCACTTGCTTCTGCAGACTTAGAAACACGCAATAACCAGATGGTAGCGCAGCTTAGCGCAGAACAAAGCGCTAGACAGGCAGAACTAACGCAGCTCTCACAAAATTTAGCTCAAGGAGAAGAACTTAAGGCTGAACTCGTGCAAAAAAGGAATGAACTTCACGCACTTAATACTGCGACCATAAATCTACGAGTAGAATACATCCACTTAAACCAAACCATCGCGGCCCTTAAGCAAGCACTAGAAAAAGAGAGAAAAGCACTTGAATCAGAAGGACAAATCGAAGAAGAAACCCGCCAAAGGCTTGTAGAGACACTGGCTCTTTTGCAAAACTCAAACCAGCCAAATTATAACAGTGTTGAGCTGGCTGGAAGATTTCAAGGATTAACTCAAGAAAAACAAGAGGAAAAGTATCCCTTATGAGCGCTGCACAACCGCTAAATCCTGCAATACCTCCCGTTGTAGCAGTCCAGCCCCAAAAAACCAGTTCTTGCTGGCACTTTCGAGAAATCATCATGATCACAGGAACGCTAATAGCGGTAACAGGACTTGTTGCTGCGGCCATTGCTGGATCACACCTCTATACCGTATGCTTTGGAGCATTAACGGTCATCACACTTGTCGGCTTTGTCATCATGTTAAAATATGTCAAACTCGAAGAGGCAAAAGCGCAACTAGAAGCTAGCGTTGCTAACCTCTCTGCGATTGCAGCACAACAAAGAGCTAATGTAGCCCATTTAGATCACGATGACGCTGTTCTTGCACAAGATGAAAAAGAACTAAGAGAACAATTCGCGGGACTGAAAAGTGCAGAGGAAAAACTAAAAAAGATACTCCCAACTGTAAATAAACAAAATGCTTCTTTAGAATCCTCACAAAAGGCGTATGCTTCAGTAGAAGCTAGACTAGATGCCACGGTAAAACAGTTTGGAGAACTCTCTGAACGGAGAGAAGCAGAAAACAAAGAAGCTGAAGAATTAATCTCTGAATTTGGGACCCATACAAAATCTCTAGGAGAAACCCTTACGGCCCTACAACAAGAACATGCTCAGCTTGTACAGGATAATGCACATCTCCTTCAACTACTAGAAGAGAGCAAGACAACGCAGCAAAGAATCCAAGCACAACTACAATCCAATACGACTCAAAACAAACAACTTTTAGAACAAAAGAAACAATTAACAGCGCAACTTGCAACTCAAAAGAAAGCCGCAGATGCCCTGCATGCAGACAACGTCCGATCATCTGAAACGACTGCCTCTTTACAAAAAACCCTTTCAGAAACAAGCGCGCAATTAGTAGGACTACAGGCTACTGTTGAAAAATATCAAGCTCAAAGCATAGATAGAGCATCTTCCCAGCAACAATCTGCCGCCTTAATCAAACAAGAATCAGCTAAATTGACTGCTGAAGCTAGAACGATTGCTACGGAAAGGACAAGGCTTATCCAATTAAATGCCGAAGTTACTGCTAAAATAGAGGAACTTACTAAAAAAACTTTAATAGTTGCCAAAAAGCCTCCTCCTCCCTCAAAATAACCACCCTAGGAGTACCATGTCACAAGTAAGCACGAATGAATTTAAGCAAGGAATGAGAGTTGAGGTAGATGGAGAGCCCTATACTATTGTCGCCAATGAATTTGTTAAGCCGGGCAAAGGGCAGCCTTTCAATCGGGTTAAATTAAAACATTTAAAGACTGATAGAGTAGTCGAAAGAACCTTTAAGTCGGGGGAAAAACTAGATGTCGCCGACGTGGAAGATAGGAAACTTCGCCTCCTCTACAATGAGCAAGATGGCGCCGTCTTCATGGACGACAACACTTTTGATCAGATCACCGTCCCTTTTACCCTCATTGGAAATAAAAAACAGTGGCTGAAGGAAGAGATTCTTTACGACCTCGTGTTCTATAAAGGAGAAGTGATTGACGTCACCCCCCCAACTTTTATGGAGTTGACCATCACTGAAACCACCACAGGACTCCGCGGAGACACCTCGGGAAGAGTGCTTAAGCCTGCAATGACCGACACTGGCGCAAAAGTACAAGTGCCCATCTTCATCGACCAAGGCGAAAAAATTAAAGTTGACACTCGGACCGGCGAATACGTCTCAAGAATGTAGGGAAGAGAAGAAGATCGGGCACGCACGCGGGCACGGGCACGGGCACGAAAGAAAGAAGGCGCTGAGCTCTCTTCTCCCCTCCCTCTTTCGTGCCCGTGCCCGTGCCCGCGTGCGTGCCCGATCTTCTTCTTTGAATGTTTAAAAGAAAATGGAATTATGCCTATAAATCGTGAAATTTTAGCGGAAAGAGCGGAGATGCTGGCGGAAGTGCGTCAGTTTTTTGCGGACAGAAATGTCCTCGAGGTGGATTGTCCAGCGCTGAGCCCCGAGTCGCCCGTCGATGTCCACATCGATGTGATGCAGGTTCAGCTTGATAAACCCTATTATCTCCACACATCTCCTGAATACCGGATGAAAGAACTCCTCTCCTTTGGGTCAGGCGATATCTATCAGATGGGACATGTCTATCGGCAAGAAGAGGTGGGGCCGCTCCATAATCCAGAATTCACCATGGTAGAGTGGTACCGGTGCGCCGTTTCCTATGAAGAGTTCATCCAAGAAACACTCGCCTTTATGAGCCTATTTCTAGGTGATCTCCCTGTCACCTATTACACCTACAAAGATGCTTTAGAAAAATACAGTTCGGGTGATGTAAAGAAATACCATCCAGATGCAGAAAATTGGGACAAAGACACTCAGGCTCAACTCCTCATGAGCTGTGAGGTAGAACCCCATCTTGGTAAAGAGGGCCCCTACGTCCTCGACAAGTTTCCTGCATCCCAAGCCGCACTATCTCAAGTTAGAGAGGGGTTTGCCGAGCGATTTGAGATCTACTACAAAGGGATCGAGCTAGCTAACGGCTATCACGAGCTTACCGATCCTCAAGAACAAAGACGAAGGTTTATAGAATCCAACCAAAAACGGATAGCTCTTGGCAAACAAGCCCTCCCCATCGATAAATCCTTCATTGCAGCGCTCGAAAGAGGCCTTCCCGACTGCTGCGGCGTAGCCGTCGGTTTTGATCGGCTCATGATGCTCAAAACCAACAAAACCTCCCTCCAAGAAACCCTCCCCTTTTCCTGGTAGCTCTCGTCCTTAATTTAAATGAAGCGGCGCAAGATATATCTCACCTAAAAACTAAATTCTAGACGGAGATCACCTTTTTGTGTGGCAACCTGACCGTTAAGCTCGGCGCTGTAACACACTCCAAGCGAAAAGTTGTTCTCAAAGAGAAAATCTAATTCAATACCTGGAGACACCATAGTAATAGATTTATTCCAACTTCTTACCTCAAAATCTCCAGACTGACCTATGAGAGAGGCTTTATAATGGGAAATATTCAAATAAGATTCATTCACACAACTCACCCAAATGGTGGGAACAAACACAACACATCCAAATGTCATAGAATGGGTGAAGTCTAAACCCGCTTCGCTGCGCAGCATGTTAGAATTTTTTGCATCAACATCTAAATTTAAACTAGAAGCTCCTTTTTCTTTAAAACCGTTTTGATGCAAATACAAATAATCAATACTTGCAAAGGGACCAAACTCATATTCGCAATACTTGAAATAGTACCCACCTGCTAAATGTCCTGTAAAATCATACCCTTTGGAATCGTGTTTGGCGGTGCGATCTATCGTAGAAAAGTTCATGTAGCGCGAAGCATCGTAAGCATTGATGCCGAAGATGGCTGCAGCCTCTACATAATAATCGGTTTGTATCCAGTCAGCATAAATACCCAAATGACCGCTATTGATATCTCCTCTGCCGCGATGTTGCTTCCAGTGGATATTCTCTCTATCGTAGCCGACACCAAATCCTAAAAGAAAGCCATTTTTAAACGTATAATCAAATCCACCTAAAATTCCTATGGCATCTCCATGAAAGCCCATTTGTTCTCCTACTCGATCTTGATCGATATAATATCCAAAAGGCTCAAGCCAAACGTTTAATTGGTTACACTCACAGCACTCATTAATATACATAGGGCAATCTGTGGATAAGCGCCGATTAAAGATCTTTGCAACCATGCTGCTGGTATTAATATTTAATAGCTCGAATGCTCCAAAAATGGCTGGATGCAATTGATCCAGGGCACTTGAGGGATCGCTTAAAGCTGCAAGAGTGTTAACCACACTTAAAAGATCGGGATCGGATACGTAATTGGCAGTTGTTAAATAATTAAAAACTTGTGTGGGGTTGTGGTGCTTTAGAGGGCCTGTAAGCTCAATGGCCTGATCCAGGACAGTTAAAACAACAGAATTGGGCAAATAGGATACGCCAAACTGGCTAGCATTTATTGTTGAGCTATCAACAGTCTTTGAGGCAAAGCTCCCACTTACACCACCGGCGCTTGTCAAAATAGTATAGCTTGTTCCTGCAAGGTATACTCCACTCTCAGGAATGATTTCTAACAAACCATTCAAAGCTGCAGCCCCTGTAACTACAATAAGATCTGCTTCTGCTGGAGTAATATCACTTAACAAGCCTCCCGTCCCACCTTGTGTATAAGCCCCCTCAACAGTCAGTGTTGCGATACTGCCCTGTGCACCGATGCGTCCATCGTTCTCTGTTGTAGGAACAAGCCCTTTACCGGTTACCAATCCACCTTCTTTAATTATCAATAAACTGGAAGAAGCGATCGATCCGTCAACCACTAATCCCTGGGCTTTAACAATGGTACGTCCTGTATATAAATGAACAGTTTGGTAGGGAACAGCTACAGTGCCTGGGCCTACTACGATAAAATCACCCGAGCCGTTGATTGGGCCGGCTGTTGCCGTACTGGTAGTAGTGTTCACAGTGAGCGGTTGCGCTCCTAAGTTAGTACTGGACCCGGGATCTGTACCCAAATTTTGCACCGTAGCGCCGGCAGTTGTTCCACTAATATCCAAGGTAGCACCGGAGCTTACACTTACACTCGATGCACTTGAGATGTCTCCACTTCCCAAAAGAGCTAACGTTCCTGCCGCAACATTCACAGGGCCGGTAACATTGCTAATGTTAGCTAAGGTTAAAACCTCTGAGCCATCTTTAATTAACGAGCCAGGTCCAATAAATACCCCGGAAAAAGTTGCTGGCCCGGTCGTGGAATCAACAACCACGGAGAGTGTGTTTGATCCCAGAATAATTTGGTTATCTGGGCCTCCGGCGATAAATTTTATGGCGGTAGGAGCAGTTACTTCGCTAACAGCCAGGGCAGCATTATTAGCCAGAACTACGCCTCCAGAATTTGCTATACTTCCATTTCCCGCAAGAGCAAGCGTTCCGTATGCGATTGTCGTATCGCCAAAATAAGGATTCGGTGCATCAAACACTAAACTACCGATGTCTCCAGAGTTATCTCCTTTGGTTACTGACCAAGTATTCGCACCTGAAATACCAAAACCTGCTATAAGAATGGTGTTATCACCTGTATTAAGAGTGGTAAAGGCAGCATTTGGTATATCGCCGGTGGTTAATAGAATCACACTCGACGGATCTAGCCCACTCATATCAATGGTATTGATGCCCGGCATCGCATTGCTCATAGAGAATGCATCGCGCAACGATCCCGTACCGCTATCATTTGTGTTGGTTACAGTAAAAGTTGTAGCCAAAAGATCGAAAGATAAAACACAGGCAAGTGCAATCAGATTTTTAAAAGGACTTAGGCGCATAACAAACTCCTTGGATGTTCATCCTAAGATTTTAAAAATAATAGCACAATGGTTTTTAGGCCCACTGCTGGACGATGGGGTAGCGTCTGCCGATGCGGAAGGCTTTACGGCTGACGCGTATGCCGGGGGCTGCTTGTCTACGCTTGTATTCGGCGAGGTGAATTTTGTGGATAAGGTCTTTGACGATGGACAGAGGAATTTTGTGTTTTTGAGAAATTTGTTCGGGAGTAAGAAGGTCTTCGACATAACCTTGCAAGACTGCATCTACTATGGGATACTCGGGAAGAGAATCGGTATCTTTTTGGTTGGGGCGCAGCTCCGCTGAAGGGATCTTAGCGACAATGGAATGGGGAATATTTAAGTATTTTGCAAGCTCGTAGACCTGTTTTTTTGTCACATCTGAGAGGACGGAAAGGCCCCCACACATATCGCCATATAAAGTGCAATAACCGAGCGCCAGTTCACTTTTATTTCCCGTACTAAGGACAATATAGCCTAACTTATTAGAGATTGCCATGAGGATAGCCCCGCGGATCCGCGCCTGGATATTTTCTTCTGTGGAATCAAATTTAAGCTCTGCAAAATGAGGCTCGAGCAGATCGAGATAAGAAGTGAAAAGGGTCTCAATGGGGATCTCTAAAAATTTGATCTCCAAATGGTTTGCAAGTGCCAGGGCATCTTTTAAACTTGAAGAGGAACTATAGCGCGACGGCATCCCAAGAGCCAAAACATTTTCACTCCCTAGCGCGTCTTTTGCGATGTAAGCCACAAGAGCAGAATCTATCCCACCTGAAAGACCCAAACACCCTTTTTTAAATCCCTGCTTATAAAAATAATCTTTCACTCCTAATACAAGCGCTTGATAGAGATCAGCAATAGGATCGTGTTTTGGCGCTATTGTTGGGGTAGTAGCATTTAAATCAATGTCGAGGAAATCCTCTTTAAAACCCGCAGCCTCTTGCTTGATATTCCCCTCAAAATCGATATAAAGACTGTAACCGTCAAACACAAGCTGGTCCATTCCCCCTACTTGAGAGCACATGATAAGGGGACACCTCAGGCTTTTTGCAGGAGCTTGCACCACTTTGATACGCAACTGGGGCTTCTGGAACTGATAGGGAGAAGCTGATAAATTTAAAACAAGATCTGGTTTTAATTTCATAAGATCAGCTACAGGATCTTTAGCATAAAGGGTATAATCTACAAAGCCTCCATGCTGCCAAATGTCTTCGCAAATAGTGACCCCAATTTTTTTATCTTTGTAGGGCCAAACCTTAATCTCAGAGCCCGGCTGAAAATAACGCATCTCATCAAAAACATCATAAGTGGGCAGTAAACACTTGTCGTGATAACCCAATAATTTTTTATTATGAATAATGGCGGCGCTATTGCGCAGCGGTTTTTCTCCACCCTCTTTTCGCACAAGGCCCACCACCACAAACAAACCGCCGCTTGCCTCTATAATTTTTTGAAGAGATCGCTCCATCTCCTCGACAAATGAGGGGTGCAAGAGCAAATCCTCAGGGGGATAACCACATATGGCCATTTCAGCAAAAAGGACAATATCAGCCCCTTTACCTCTAGCTTTTTCGATCGATTGAAGAATTTTTTGCGTATTTTCTTCAAACGCCCCTATTGTCTGATCTAACTGTGCAACAAATACGCGCATATGTATAATTGCACCTTAACGAAAAGGAGAATTGGTATGCCACAAAAAAGCCTGCAGATCCACACAGAAAACATTCTACCGATCATTAAAAAATGGCTCTATTCTGATAAGGATATTTTCTTGCGCGAGCTCGTTTCCAATGGATGCGATGCATTGAATAAACTAAAGATTTTGCGTGAGCATAAAGAGGTCGATGTCAAAGACGAGGAGATGCGTATCGACATTGTTATCGAGGGCAAAACATTAAAGATCATCGATACCGGCATTGGAATGAGCGCAGAGGAAGTGGAAAAGTATATCGCGCAAATCGCGTTTTCCGGCGCAGAAGAATTTTTGGGCAAATACAAACAGGGAGGTGAGGCGGTCATTGGCCATTTTGGCCTGGGCTTTTACTCTGCATACATGGTGTCTAAAACAGTCGAGATCCAAACTCTCTCCTACAAGCCAGATGAAAAACCAGTCTTTTGGTCCTGCGATGGCTCTTCCGACTATACCATTGAAGAGGGCTCAAAAGAGACTCGAGGGACAGAGATCACCTTATTTATTGATGACGAAGAATTTTTAGAGCCCTCAAAGATTAGAAAAATTTTAACAACCTACTGCGCGTTCCTCCCCTTCCCTATCTATTTTAATAACGAAAAGATCAACGATAAAGAACCCCTCTGGCTCAAATCTCCCTCTCTTTGTACAGATGCCGAGTATTTAGATTTTTATCGCACTCTTTATCCCCTAGACCAAGACCCGATCTTCTGGATCCATCTCAATGTTGACTATCCGTTTAATTTAAAAGGGATTTTGTATTTCCCAAAAATCTCTCGCAAATTCGATTGGACACAAAGCCAAATTAAACTTTTTTGCAATAGAGTGTTTGTCTCTGATAACTGCAAAGACCTGATCCCCGATTTTCTCATGGTCTTAAAAGGGGCCATTGACAGCCCTGACATCCCCCTTAACGTCTCGAGAAGTTATCTCCAAATGGATAAAACAGTCCGCCAATTAGCCACTCATATCTCTAAAAAAGTGACAGACAGGCTGCAAACCCTTTTCCAAACGGAAAGAACAACGTTTGAAAATTCCTGGGACGATATTGAAACCATCATCAAACTAGGCTGTTTGCAAGATCTCAAATTTTATGAAAGGGCAAAAGAATTCCTCATCTGGAAAAACACAGATAATAAATGGATCACCCTCGATGAGTATTTAACAAAAAATCCAGACAAAGTTTTCTACACCGCTGAGCAAAAAGAATCAGCTTTCCTTAACCTCTATAAAGAAAAAAACATTGAGGTTCTCC
>JABDAY010000007.1 GCA_013288895.1 Chlamydiota bacterium
CCCATACAGCGACGGCACCAGCTATAAATTCTTGTTTAGTCTCTGGATTACTAATGCAATAGTGAAATTTTGTGAATGTATCGGGATGCCAAGCATTTCTGTATGAAATTTTTAATGAATCACCAGTGATCCATCCCTTCATTTTTTCAACATCTCCCTTTTGCATTCTCCAAAGTATACCCATGCCAAAATTTACAAACACTTCCCCTTCTTTTGCTTTAACCGTTTTCCCTGATGGGATTACCCATTCATCTCTAACTTCAAAAGAGTTCATAGTATAACAAGCTGGAGAAGGGATAGAAGGCTCTCTAGCGTAGGCTGGATAATCACTCTCCCTTCCTAGCAATGCAGCCAGCCTTTTTTCTGCTCTTTGCAGGCGCGTTTCCAATACCTGTACACGGTCTCTGAGAGAAGCACTTTCAGCCTGATGCTTAATATATGCACGAAGAACTAACTTCTGTTGACTTACTAGCTTACTATTTGCTGCATGAAGGCTCTCCACTTGCTCTTGAAGCTTCCCTTTTTCTTTCTGTAAAAGACGATTTGAATGAGTAAGCGCCTCGCAGAGAATGGTATTGTCCATTTCGCTTTGGTTGACCGCTGACATTTTATTCTCCCCTTTAATTTTGACTAATATTTTAACGTTTGTTACGATTTTGTCAAACATGTATTTAGTGGGTTTACAAAAGCTATTATGGATATTCCGTTTCATCAAGAGCAGATAGATTTTATGATGAGTCTGGCCAGTAGCCGGATTGAGTTTCTGAATCCCCTTTTTTGGCTGCTAAATTATGTTGACTCGTCTTACTTTTTATTTCCCCTTTTTACGATTATTTTAGTTGGGTGTTCCTACAGGTGGGGCCTTAGATTTTTTTACCTTGTTTCCATATCAAACATTTTAAATACTGTCGTAAAACAATTGGTTGAGTGGCCTAGGCCCAGCACTGAGTTTCCCGAAATTGGGATGGTTCATTTTCCCTCTTATGGGTTTCCAAGCGGTGGAGCGCAAAATGCCATGCTCTTTGGACTTTTGCTTATTTTCTACTGGAGGACCAGAGCCGCTTGGATTATTGGCGTTGCATGGATCCTTCTTTTAAGCTTTACAAGACTCTATCTGGCTGTTCATTATCCTATAGATGTTCTAGGAGGGTGGGCCATTGCCATCCCCCTATTCATTGCTTTCTACTATACCATAGGGTCTATCGAAAAATATCTGGCTAAAAAAGGATTAGCATTTTCTCTTGTTATTAGCTTAGCACTGCCCTTTCTCCTCTTTTTTTCAAACAGTCAAAACATTAAAGATATTGGAGGAACCCTCTTAGGGGTGGGGCTTGCCACTTACTTTTCCTTGAAACACCATCTTTTCCTTTCCCGTCCCAAAAGCCTGGGAGAAGCCGCCCTCAGATCATTGCTTGCCGTCGCCCTTTTCTTTCTCCTCTACTTTGCAATTCCAGAAAGCTTATACAGTCCCCTTCGCTATTTCGCCATTTTGTTCATTTTCACCCTCGCCGTCAGCCCCCTCTGCCGCCTCCTGGTGAAACATGCGCGCTAAAAGACAAGCCTTCTTTAGCAAGCATTAGCGAGCTATTTTCCTTTAGTTTTTCCTGATGTACAGAAGCCCGTTCAAGCCTAAGATATTCTGATACTCAGCTGATAACTTGTATTTTCGTCCTTTATTAGATGAATCAACTATCGTCAAGAAGCCATTTTTAACCCAATTTGCACAAAGTGATGCACATGTACGTGGTTTAAATCCGAATAGTTCGCCGATTTGCCGGCTTGTGACCATTTCAAATTTTTGGAATAGCTCTAGAGCTTTTCGTTGTTTTGGGTCGAGCTTTCTAATTAAATTACTTTGATCGGGTAAATCTTTAGCTTCATCCATCCGTTTTAATACATTCTCAAATGAAATAACCATTCCATCCACAAAATATTCAATCCATTTTGTGATATCCGCTTCAGCACGCCCCATGTAATAATTATGAGATTCTCCAATGCTAATTGCTTCATAATAAGCGCCTAAATTCTGTGCATAATATTCTTCCAAAGAATAAAGCCCTTTTAGGTCATAGCCCCCTAAATGTAAAATTAATGTGGTAAGCAATCTCGCTGTCCGCCCATTGCCGTCATAATAAGGGTGAATCGTTGCAAACTGATAGTGAGCAATTCCAGCAATAACAGGACAGGGCAACTCATTATTTTTATTTATCCAATCTACCATACCATTCATCAAATTTTTCACATCCTTGGCTTCAGGAGGCATATAGATAATTTTTTTTGTTCTTCCATCGCGAATAACATTTTGAGCATCTCTATATGCTGTAGAGGTAGCATTTGCTTTTCCACCAGCCATGACAAGTCCATGTAGCTTTTGGATCATTTTCTCTGTAATTTTTTCACCCTTTGCGGCCCATATTTCTATTTGGGTCAGTGCGGCATAATAACCTTTCACTTCATGTTCATCACGTTCCCGTCCAGGAAAGTGACCTTCACGCTTTAAAACCATTTCTACCTGGTCTGAATCCAGTCTATTACCTTCAATCATTGTTGAACAATGAGTGGTGTAAAGACGCGCGGTTTCTCTTAAAGATATGAGAACTGTCGGCGTCAAAGGCAAGTGCAATATTTTTTGCTTTGTTGCTTCAATGCGCATCAAATCATTCATAATTTTTGAAGAAATGACATAACGGGGTTCAAATTTTATCGGCATAATATCGGCCTTTTATCTGCATGAGATCATCCCTTTATTATGCCGATAAACTGCAGATAAAGCAAGCTTTTCCTTATGCCGTTTATTAAATAACTAAATCCCTTATTAGTAATCACTTACAGATATTTAAATAATTTCCTTGAAATTTAATCCTTTTTATGTTAAAATTATTTTTATAAACTTAAATAATATTGGAGAAGGATGAGCAATAATATAAGAAATGAGATAACTACAAGGATCGTAGGCAAAGTCAATGCTGAATGCGCAACAGAGTTTGGCTTAACAAGCACCTGGTATCAAGCAGACCCAGCATATAGTCAAACAGTAAAAACTGCTAAAGAGCGCGCCACCGAGATTATGTCTCAACCTGGACAAATCACAGATGAACAGTTGGAATACAATTTAACAAAAAGGGTGTCATATGAAACCAATCATTATGACCAACTAAAAGCCTCCCTATTCAACTATCATGAAAATGTCCAACTAAAAAAAGATGCCTTATTAAATGCTGTCCAATTCAACCAGTTTTGTATGAATGCTACGCCTTCTTCTATAGTTTCAGGTTTTGATAGCCCCATGTCTTTGGATGACCCATCGACACCTCCCCCTTCTTCACCTTCTTCTGTAGTTTCAGGTTTTGATAGCCCTATGTCTTCGGATGACGAATCGACAGTTCCCGCTTCTTCACCTTCTCCGGTAGTTTCAGATTCTGATAGCTCTATGGCTTTAGATGACGAATCTACACTTCCCGCTCCTTCCATTTCTCAAGCTTCTCCAAAACCCAAAAGACAGTCACTTGCTCAAAAGATTCATCAAATCACAAATGAAAAAGGACACCTCTTTGTTCCTGGAGATACCGTATTAATAAGGAATCCTAAAGACCCGCAATCCTTCCACTACTTTGCAACTGTTAAAAAAGTAGGAAATGGAAATCTCGATGTCACATATCATGGGTTTCCAAATTATGGCATTGAAACACTTCCTCTTCAGGAAAGTTATCCCTTCTTTATTCCAGATAAATCAAAAGAAGAAGTGGAAGCCCTTTTAAACTTACCTAAATACAAAGAATACAAATTTTGGGTTAATGAAAAAAAAGGCAGCCCTTACACTTCGGCCTATAAACTTCCCCCCTCTACTTTACAATCATACTAAGGAGAATAATATGTCACAAATAGCAAATATGAATGGTAGTGTTGGACAATCTGCCTCACTATTCAGTGAAAAAACGATAAGACGTGGTATCGCTTTCATAGGAATTGCTTTGGGGGCTGCCTCTATACTTATGGGATTGTGGGCAGGAGGTGTGTTTGGCACTCCATTGGCTGGCAGGGCTCTAGACATTGGATATTTAGCATTTAATTCTGCCCTTTTTGGTGTTGGTTCTCTTGTAGCCATTGGAGCGGCATTGTCTCCATGGGAAGAAAATCAAGCTCTTGGGCGGCAACCTGTCCAGCAATAACCCCCTCTGATCCCAAAACAAAACAAGCCTCCTAATTTCTTGGTCTGAGGGGTAACCCAATAAAAAGTTTTTGCGCCTGTTCTTGTATGATATATTCCATACTTTTTTCCTAATTATGAGTTAGAGACGGGTTACGGAAAGGCTATTGATAAATGGCCGTCATTTTCGGCGGTGCCAGGGAAATAATTCTTCTTTGTAGAATCACTAAAAGATCTCCACAAGGCAACGGCACCGGCAGGTGTATAAAGATTCAAAACATGTGGACATAACCGTTTTTCGATATACGCAATTAAAAACAGTTCAAAAATGTTCAGGGGAATATAGAATATAACGTTTAAAAGGCATAGGACATCGGGTGTCTCTTGGTTTTTGCGCATATCGTCAAACACACTCATTGCAAAGAATAGACCACACCCCTTTTTTACAGCATCTGCAAGCTCGGGATCCCCGTCTAAAACCACGTGATACAGTTTTAGTGCTCCCCCTAAAAAGTATCGCCCATCTTCACTGCAAAGATATTGTTCAATTTTTGTAAAGCCGGCAACCATGCTTTCCTTGATTTTCTCTTTGCTTCCCTCTAAATACAGCCCATGTGTGGCAGTATAAAGCTGCTCGATCTTATTGTCATCTAAACCACAACGGCCACTTTTGCTTTTAAAGTAAAGAAGCTCTTTCAATAGCAAGAATAAAACGGCTGCATGGACTTCTGGATCTTTGTTAATTTGTCCAAGGCGGGAAAGACCCATTACAGTCTGCTGATAATCCTCATCATTCTCTCCCGGCCAAATTATAAAAAGGAGTTCTATTTTCCCTTCTTTAAGGCAAAGGAGGGCTACAACTTCCCAATAAAGAGGTTCACTAAATGTTTTTAGTGCGTTTAGCAAAGCCTGCTTATTATGAAACTGTTCGTATAATTCAACTAAGTCTTGAGGTATTAAGCCCATTGCAGCGAAACAATGACATGCTTTTTCCGGGGTACGATAATTTATCTCCATGTAAGAGAGCCAAGGATGGGGAGCAGTTTTTCCATCCCATTTTGCATAGTCTGCCTTTGCTTTAGCTAAACAAGCATTGTCTACTTGATCAGGAGTAAGAGCCGGGCTAGCTTGCTGAACTTCTCCTTTCCTACAAAACCAATTGCAACACTTATTTAATAACACGAGGGTGATAAAGCCGGCAATGCCTGTACTTACGCCGAAGGCAGTAAGATTAGCGGCTACAAACGATGGCTTTATGATGCAAGCAACGATCCCCAAGATAGTGATAGCTGCTAAAGCTACAGTGATAAGAGCAAGCGTGCTTTTAGCACACGGAGAATGTGGTTGAACTACACTTGAATGGGCTGCGGCTTGAACGTGCGACATGAATAAACTCCTGTAAATATTTTATAAATATTATATCAATAGCCCATTAAAACATCAAGTACAGAGATCAGCCAGTATTTAAAATTTATTATATTGTGCGGATGGTCATGTTGTTGGTGGTGCCGCGGATGCCGAAGGGAGAGCCTGAGGTGACGACGACATGATCGTCTGGGTGGACGAGGTTGTGGCGGAGGGCAAAGGCGCTGATTTGGGAGAAGGCCTCCTCCGCATTTGTTGCATGGAAGGTGTCTACGGGGATGACTCCCCAATTGATGGCCATTTGGTGGTAGACTTTTGGGTTTGCGGTGAGGGCGACGATGGGCATGGAAGGACGGTAGCGAGAGATCAGGCGTGCGGTGTGTCCGCTATTTGTAAAAGCAAAAATGGCTTTGCATTTTATGGTATAGGCAACGTTTACTGACGAGAGGGCCACAGAGGAGGAGACATCGTGGGCATTCTGCCGGGCCGTGTGATCAAAAAAATTACGATAGTCAAAATCTTTTTCCGTCTCTTCAATGATGCTCTTCATCATCTTGAGAGTTTCTATGGGGTATTTGCCAACAGCAGTTTCACCGGAAAGCATCACACAAGAGGTGCTGTCGTAAATCGCGTTTGCTACATCGGATACTTCTGCGCGAGTGGGTCTGGGGTTGTGTATCATCGATTCGAGCATTTGTGTGGCAACGATCACCGGTTTGCAGGCTGTATAACATTTTCTAATCATCATTTTTTGTAAGTGAGGAACCCGCTTTAACGGAAGCTCAACTCCTAAATCCCCTCTTGCTACCATGATCCCATCAGCAACTTCGATGATGTTATCGAAATGATCCACCCCTTCACTATTTTCAATCTTTGCGATGACTAATATATCAGGTTTATTCTGCTTGTTTAAAAGCTTTTTGATCTCCATCACATGATCTGCCGATCTGATAAAGGAAGCGGCCACAAGATCTACATCGTGCGTGCAACCAAAGATGATATCTTTCACATCTTGCTCTGTCATTGCAGGGAGCGGAGTACGAGAATTGGGGATATTCACCCCTTTGTGACTTTTTAAAATCCCATTGTTTTGAATCTCGAGGAGAACCCCTTCATTTGTCTTTTCAACGACTTTAGAAATGATACATCCATCGTCGAAAAGAACCGCTTCTCCCACTTTTAAACTACCTAGCACAATGGGGGGTGTGATAGAAATAGCCCCACCTTTACCGGCAAGAATTTTTTGCCCAGCTTTCAGCTCTACCTGATCCCCTTCGAGTTTTCCCACGCGGATCTCAGGGCCTTTTGTATCGAGCATGATGGCAAGAGGAACCTTTTTTTCTGCGCGCGCTTTTTTAAGATTGTTAATCACTTGGAGATGCTCTTCTTGGGTGCCGTGGCTAAAATTTAGACGTGCAACATCCATGCCGGCATCAATCAGCTTCAAAATCATCTCATAGCTGCTGACTGCAGGTCCAATGGTGCAAATGATTTTTGTTCTAGTTTTAATGGTGATGGCCTCCCCCGCCCCCGCCATGACCGCCGTGTCCTCCTCCATGCCCTCCATGTCCTCCGTGCCCCCAGCCACCATTGTGGTAGCGATGATGCTGGTGCCAGCTATTATATTGCCCCTGGCTGCCAAACCAATTCCCATAATACCAGCCCGGTCCTATCCACACAACAGGCTCTTCATTATAATAATAATATCCAGGACCTCCATAATAGCCATATTGATAGTCTGGCTGAGGCCCGACATCCACACTAACCCCTAATGCTAATTCCTCATTATCGACTGCAAATAAGACACAAAATACCACAAGACCCACTCCCAAAATACCCAAATACACCTTCATCATACCCACCTCTGGTTAAAATAATTTTTATATACTAAAAAAGGAATTCCATGTCAAAAGAGAAGATCGGGCACGCACGCGGGCACGGGCACGGGCACGAAAGAGGGAAGAGGTTAGAGTTTCTTCTCTTTCGTGCCCGTGCCCGCGTGCGTGCCCGATCTTTTTCTTCTATTCTCTTCCTTATAATTTGCCCTGTCCTCTATCCTTTTAGCAGCTATGGAAGAGAAAAAGATTATTCTTAAAGGGGTCAGGGTCCACAACTTGAAGAATGTGGATTTGAAGCTTACCCCGAATCAGCTGATTGTATTTACAGGGGTTTCTGGGTCGGGAAAGTCTTCGCTGGCGTTTGATATGATTTATGTTGAGGGGCAAAGGCGCTATATCGAGTCTCTCTCTACCTACGCAAGACGCCATATGGGGGACATGCCAAAGCCCGATGCTGATCTGATTTCAGGGATATCCCCTACCATTGCCATCGAACAAAAAACCGCAGGCAAAACCCCAAGATCCACTGTGGGGACAATGACGGGAATTTACGATTATATGCGGGTCCTCTACGCGCGTGTGGGAACTGCCCATTGCCCCGTTACTGGAGAAGAGGTAGCTCCCCGAAGTGCAGTGAGCATTCAGCATGAGATCAATCAATTGGAAAGGGGGACGAGAATCATTGTCTTAAGCCCTTTTGCAAAAGGGAAAAAAGGGGAATTTAAAGAGGATTTTGCAGAGCTGCTAAGGAAAGGGTTCACCCGGATCAGGCTCGATGGAAAAATCGTAGAGATCACAGATGAAATTCAAGTGGATAAAAGTATGGCCCACGATATCGATCTTGTGATCGATAGGCTTGCCGTAGGTGACGAAAGGCTCGCAGAGACGATCACCCATGCGCTCGAATGGGGAAAAGGGGTGATGAGTGTCTTGAATGGAGAAAGGGAAACGCTATACTCCACCCACGCCTTTGCAAAAAAGTCGGGAATTTCTTACGGCCCTCTTGAGCCGCATGATTTTTCTTTTAACCACCCTTTGGGGATGTGTCCTACATGCCAAGGAATTGGAGAGACCCAAGAATTTGATTTGGATTTGGTGATTGACCCTGAAAAAAGCATTAAGGAAGACTGCTGCAAGGTAGCGAGCTCCTATGAAACTGTGAGATATGGCAATATCTATCGAAATTTAGTTGATGTTGACAAGCCCTGGAAAAAACTCTCTGATAAAGACAAAAAAATCTTTTTGTATGGTACGGAAAAAAAGTGGACGCGGATGAAATTTGTCCATCCAAAAACCGGGGCTCGGTGGACCGAGTTTGTGCAATGGAGAGGGGTGCTCTTTGAAGCCAAGCAACGGTTCACGCAAGCTAAGAGTGAAACCTACCGCTCGAATATGAAAGAGCTGATGATCGAGTCTATTTGCCCAGACTGTCACGGAGAAAGGATACAACCCTATCCTGCCGCTACAACAATTGCCGGAAAAAGGATTGGAGAGGTTTGCAAACTATCGATAAGTGAGTGTTCCACATTTTTTGGCAAACTTAAACTAGGGCCTATTGCTGAAGAGCTTTTAAAAGAGATCAATGAACGTTTGACGTTCTTGCTTGGCGTTGGATTGCATTATCTAGCACTGGAAAGAACTGCCCCCACCCTCTCTGGCGGAGAATCGCAGCGGGTGCGCCTCGCATCGCAAATCGGCTCTGGGCTAGTGGGCGCTACCTATGTTTTAGACGAGCCTTCTATTGGTCTTCATCCCCGCGATAATAGGAGGCTTTTGCAAACGTTGATCAACCTAAAGGACAAAGGCAATACAGTGATCGTCGTGGAACACGACGAAGAAACAATTAGAGAAGCAGATTATGTGGTCGATGTGGGGCCCCTTGCCGGGCAAAAAGGGGGCAAAATTGTTGCGCAAGGAACCGTAGAGGATATCTTAGCATGTAAAGATTCGATCACCGGCAAATACCTTACAGGCGTGTTAAAACTCCCTCCGTCTAAAAAACGAAAGAGCGCAGATAGTATCACCCTTAAAAAGGCCTCCCATCACAACCTGAAAAATGTCACCGTCTCTTTTCCCCTAAATATTTTGGTTGCTGTTACTGGGGTTTCAGGCTCCGGCAAATCCTCCCTCATCTCTGATACGCTATATCCGGCCCTGGCTGGAGCTAAAGGAGGGAAGTTTGGATCTATCGAAGGGAAGGACAAGGTTGATAAAGTGATTTGCATCGATCAATCCCCTATTGGAAGAACCCCCAGGTCAAACCCTGCCACCTACATTAAACTTTTCGATGAGATCAGAGATCTATTTAGCAACCTCCCAGAGAGCAAAGCTCAAGGGTTCACGCCTGGCAGATTTAGCTTTAATGTGAAAGAGGGCTCTTGCTTAACTTGCGGCGGAATGGGAATGACGAAAATCGACATGGACTTCATGGAAGATGAATGGGTCACATGTACTGAATGCAAAGGGAAACGTTTTGATCAAAATACCCTTGCAATCACCTATAAAGAAAAAAACATCGCCGATGTTTTAGAAATGCCCGTAGGGGAAGCGTTAGAGTTCTTCTCAGCAATCCCCCAAATTAAAGTGAAGCTACAGCTACTTTTGGATGTGGGCTTAGATTACCTGCAACTCGGGCAACCCTCCCCTACCCTTTCAGGGGGAGAAGCTCAAAGGATCAAGCTTGCAAAGGAGCTTTCAAGACCCGATACCGGAAAAACCTTTTATATTCTAGATGAGCCGACAACCGGTCTTCATTTCCATGACATTAACAAACTCATAGGTGTTCTTCAATCACTTGTCGATAAAGGGAACACCGTCCTTGTGATAGAACATAACATGGATTTGATAAAGAGCGCCGATTGGATTATCGAGCTTGGCCCTGAAGGGGGAGATGAAGGGGGGAAAATCATTGCAGAGGGGCCTCTAGAAAAAATCATCAAACTCAAAACAGCTACAGGAGTTGCACTCAACCCCAAAGCCGTAAAGTATAAGGCCCCTATCACGACCCTCATTTTCCACCCCTTCATTACAGTTAATGGAGCGACTCAAAACAATTTAAAGAATATTTCCGTTCAGATCCCCAGAGGGAAAATCACCTTATGTACCGGTCCTTCCGGCTCAGGAAAGAGCTCACTTGCTTTTGAGACCATTTACGCAGAAGGGCAGCGCCGGTATATCGAATCCCTTTCCCCCTATCAGCGGCAATTTGTCAAACAAATGCCCAAGCCCAAGGTGGAAAGTATTGAGGGGTTAAGCGCCTCGATTGCCATTGAACAAAAGCATCATGCAGGAAACCCCCGAAGCACGCTCGGAACAATCACAGAGATCTACGACTTTTTAAGAGTTCTCTATGCCCTTTTAGGAACAAGCGAAGAGACTAAACTCATTAGCAAAGAATCCATCCTTGAAAAACTTCTCGAACTACCTAAAAACACGAAGATCCACGTCCTCTCTCCGATAAAAACCCTCGATGGGCTTCAAAAGAAGGGTTTTTTACGGGTCCGCCTAAATGGGCAATATTATGAGGTCGATCAGGAGATCCCCCTTGAAAAAGGGAGAAAAAATGCTCTGTTTGTCGTCATCGACAGGCTTACAATCAATGAAAATGCATCCAAGCGCCTATTTGAGGCCCTCTCACTTGCCGGAGACCTCATCACAATAGCCTTGGAAGATCAAGATCTTGTTTTTAACCTCTCCACTTCACGCGTGACACCCCATACATTCTCGTTTAATACAGAACAAGGGATGTGCCCTGATTGTCAGGGGCTCGGCGTGCAGTACGGCGCTAGCCTAGAGAGGCATAAAGAGTTTATGAAAGAAACCCCTTTGGGCCTCATGTACCTTCTCTGGAAAGAAAATACCACAAGGGAGGCTATCAAACATTTTACGAGTGTGATTAAAAACCCGAAAACTCCCCTAAAAGATTTGCCTCCTAATCAATTGCTAACCTTTCTTTATGGCAATGAAGAGTGGGTGGGGCTCAATAACGTCTTTGCAAAACTTTCCAAAGCAGGCCCCTCTTATTTTAAGGAGATCCTCGCCCCTCTTCTGGAAGAGAGCACCTGCCTCTCTTGCAAAGGGACACGCCTGAATCCCCTTGCTAGGAACATCCTCATTAAAGGCCTTTCCATTGCAGACTTTTGCGCCCTGTCTCTCGATGACGCCCTTGAGTTTATCTCAAAATTAGAGACAAGCGATCTCGTGGAAGAGATCAAACAACGACTCACTTTCTTAGCTGACTTAGGCCTGGGGTATCTTTCCCTAAATCGGGGGGCGCGCACACTTAGCGGCGGAGAGACCCAGCGCACCTATTTGGCAAAACAGCTTGGCAGCGGGCTAACCGGTTGCCTCTACGTCCTTGACGAGCCTACAATTGGCCTTCATCCCCACAACAATGCCCTCTTAAACCAAGCCCTCCAAAAACTCGTTAAACTCGGCAATACCCTCATCCTCGTTGAACACGACCCAATGACAATGGAAATCGCCGACTTCTTTTTAGACTTTGGGCTTCATGCCGGAAAAGAGGGAGGGAAAATCATAGCGCAGGGAACCCTCGAAGAGATCAAAAAAAATCCCCTATCGATTACAGGACAATACTTAAGCGGTAAAAAGACCATCCCCCTCCCAGAAAAAAGGAGAACTCCCTCTGAATTTATCCACATCAAAGACGCCCACCTTCATAATCTAAAACATATTTCTGTGGACTTTCCCCTCAAAGTCATGACTTGTGTCACAGGGGTTTCAGGATCGGGCAAATCCTCCCTCCTCCAGGAACTTAAAAAGCAAAAGATAGAAAAACTGGTAGTTCTTGAACAAAGTCCCATCGGTCAAACAAACAGAGCTGATGTGAGCACCTACATCGACCTACTCACCCCCCTCCGTTATTTCTTTGCATCTCTCCCTACCGCCAAAGCCAAAGGGCTCATGCCAAAAAACTTCAGCTTTAACCACAAAAAAGGGATGTGCAGAAAATGTTGGGGTCTTGGGGTGCGCACCATCCACCTCCAATTTCTCCCCCCTGTAAAAGTCGAGTGCGATGCCTGCCACGGCTTTAGGCTAAACCCTCTTAGCTTAGAAGTCCTCCTAAATGGCAAACACCTAGGCCATGTCCTCAACATGACCGTCAAAGAGGCCACAGGATGGCTCCCCTTCATCCCAAAAGTGATGCGTATGCTAGAGACCCTTACCTCTGTGGGCCTTGACTATTTAAAACTCGGCCAAGAGGTCCAAACCCTGTCCGGCGGCGAAGCGCAGCGCCTCCGCCTTTCCAAAGAGCTCGCGAAAAGACAAATCGTTAATACCGTCTACCTCTTCGATGAGCCCACAACGGGGCTCCACTATGTCGACATCGAAAAGCTGATCCACATTTTCCAAACCTTAGTAGACAAGGGAAACACCGTGATCATCATCGAGCACAACCTCGACCTGATCATGCACGCCGACCACATCATCGACCTCGGCCCTGGCGCCGGCGCCGCCGGCGGCCAAATCATCGCCACAGGCACCCCCGAAGAAGTGTCAATGAACAAAGAATCCTATACAGGAAAGTATTTGAATACAGCTCTTGACACAATGTAACCTATTTGGTTACAATAAGAACAAATGAGAGCTGCGTGCCAATTAAGACGTTTAAGCATAAAAACTTAAGGAAATTTTTTGAAACTGGAAGCAAAGCTGGCATCCAGCCTGCCCATGCAAAGAGAATTAAGCTTATTTTGGATCTGCTTAACGCTGCAATGGAAGCTAAAGACATGAATTTTCCAGGTTCAGATTTTCATCCGCTAAAGGGTGTTCTGAAAGGTTTTTATTCGGTTCATGTGAATGGTAATTGGACAATCATTTTTCGCTTTGAAAATGGTAAAGCTAACGATGTGGATTTAATAGACTATCACTAAAAAGGGGTGTAATTTATGGTTAAAAAAAGAAAGCCTGCTCACCCAGGGGAAATTCTTGATGAGCTTTACATTAAGCCTCTCCAGCTGAATTTACAGAAACTTGCTGATAGGCTGGGTATTGCCCGGAATACTTTATTTAAAATCAGAGCTGGTGAGGCGAGCGTGACTCCTTCTATTGCCCTTTCTCTAGCTGAAGCGTTCGACACTACTCCACAGCTTTGGCTCAATTTGCAGCAAACATACGATTTATGGATTGAAGAACCTGAACACGTCCATGTGCAACCCATTATTAAAAACGGAGAGTTCCTTCAAATTAAGCAAAATCAGGGAATTACAAGAGCTGCTATTGTTTGAGAACTTTTTACCATCTTTTGATAAAGTCGAGGAATGAATCCATTTCGGAGATCATTTTTCTGAGGTTGATGGGCACTGTTTGGTTAAGGAGCATTGGGTCTTCTGGCCGGGCAGCTAAAGCCTCTTGAAAATTTTTAAGAACCGTTTCGTGGAGGGTCTTAAATGGAGTAATCGTCTCATCGATTTGTTTCTTTGTTTCATCGGGAATTATTGCATCCACGGTACCCAAGCGAAGGAATTCGAAAAGCTCATGCATAAACTGAGCGATACAGGGAAGGACTTCTTCATAGCGCTGCCAATTAAAATCGATGCTCTGCCCAGAAGGCGTTTCTGCCGCAGATGATGTAGATTCTCTTTTTTGGGCAGATACTTTCTCATTTATTTCTTCCAAAAGATCCTGAATTCTATCAGAAGCTGCATGCTCGTCCTCAGTAATTCGGGAGGAAGTTTGTTGGAGTTTTATAAGAGCCTTTATCGCTTCCACAAGACTAATAGGTATATTAAGACCATCAGTTTTTCTGAACATGAGATCTGCGGCCTCAACCAATTTACAACCTCTAGCTTCCCACTGTGTATTGTAGGGATCGAGTCCAATATAGAAAAGGTCTTGGGGGGCTAGGAAATCGTAGATCATCCTCATATCAGGAAAGAGCCATTTTCCAAAAATTGCTTTTGGATCAGAAACGGCCATCCACCGTCCATCAAGAGATCTCTCTTGAAGTTCAAGAGTATTTTTAATCGGGTTTTGTACCCAATATCCATGCATATCCTTTTCCCAATTCAGATCAAAGGCCGGAGCACTAGCATTATACCAAGTTTTAGGAAGGCAAGACAATTCATTTACTAAAGCGACTATTAAAAGTGATTGTTGCTCTGGAGTCAGATTTTTTTTCATTTTATCAATGACTGGGAGGTCTACTAATTGTTTAACGGTCTTTGGCATTTGTAAAGCAAGTTCTACCACCGCATCTTGGTATTCTTGAGAGTTTTTTTGTTCCTCTGTCAAATGGCAGGCCATTTCAATCCTCTCTCTAAGATGATCTCTCCAGTGGGGCACAAGCTCGTATGTTTCGTAAGCCATCAAGGTTTCGATAGTTTCTCCAATATGATGATCTTGATCATCAGCAAAATAATTCACCACTTTTCCACTTGCCCCTTGCAGATAATATTCTTCAGAAAATAAGCCAATAAGGGCAAGACGCACCTCATGAATAGGCTTTGGAGCGAGCTCATGTTTCCATCGATACTTTGTTCCCTCGATCTGATTCAATTTTTGTAAAAGCCTCTCCTGCTCTTCCGTAGATAAAATAATAGAAGGCATGGGTGGCAAAGGGGGAGTTTCTGGATAAAGAAATAGGTTTAAACCATGTGAGGGACGCTCAAGAGGAATTTTAAGGGTTCTTCCATGCATTTGAGCTTTTTGCTTAATGGCCAAAGGAAGGTTGTCCAGTAGTTGTTTATAAGTTTCGTAGATCTCCTCTACAGATTGAAGTTCTCTGATAAAAGAACTCTGAGAAACCTTATAAGCTCTTTTCACAGTATCAGCATACGATCCCCCTGGAGGGAGTCTCCATGGTAAAAACCGATCGACCCCAGAGCGTCCTATTCCAGGTTGAATAGCCGTCTCAAAAGCTTTAATGCTCTGCCCTCTGATCAAAAATAGCCCTAATTGAGAAATAAACTGATTCCAGCCATTTGCTACAAGCTTGGCCCGTGTGCCAGGAGAAAGCTTGTCTAAAAAGGTCTGATTCCAATCCTCTATAATAGCCGGAATATAACGTCTAAATGCCTCTTCAGAATCTAAAGGACCATACTTACGATGGTAAAGAGAATAACCCCCTGGAGTTTTTTTTATATCGGGAATATCCTCATCGTTTGCAGCGGCAATACGGGGAAGCTCGGCATTCCATACCCAACTCCAATGGGATCGTATCTCCCTTTCTACTATTTTTTGAAAAATCATCTCACATTTTCGAATTTCAGCATTAAGCTCTGGATGGGCCGTAAAAAATCGAGTGATAAGCGTTTTTTGCGCATCCTTCTCCCCCGTTTTTTTATTAACAGTCTCAATCAGTTCCCGAATCATTCCTTGATGCAAAAGACTTTGAGTACGGTTTTGCTCGGTGAGGATCTTACCAATCACCTGAGCGTTGAGAGGATTTTCAAAATAGGAATGAAAAGCTGCGAGAGCCTTTTTAAAAGCTTGAATAGCTGGATGGGTGGTATAGGCGCGTTTTAATCCTTCTTCAAGAAATCCTGTTTGCACGCCGGCATGAACTGCTTGAAGAGCGAGTAAAAAAGTGTCCATTTTCACAGAATCCGCAAGGGGACTCAAGGATGACAATGTAGCTTTAGTAAGAGCTTCAAAATCTTGTGGATCAATCTCTAAAGCAGCATATGCTGCGCGGATAGCTGGGATTTCCCAGACAGCTTTTTTGCTAATCAGAAATCTTCCATTTTCATCGATAGGGAGTGAAACTCCTTTTAGCTCATTTAAATTTACTGATACGAGAGTTGGCGTGGGATATCTTTCGTTAAGACTTGCATAAAAAATACTAAAAAGAAGGTGTAAATAGAGGATAGAATCATTGTTGATCATGCTGATGATAACCGCTGATGCAGCGCACGTGCCTACTGCCCCCTGTCGTACCGGTGTCAAAAATGCTGTTAATACAGCAGCCGCATTTTCAGATTTTCCATTTGAGTAACTAAAGAAAACATCGCGGAGCTGAGGTGCTTTTAAGAGATGCTCCAATTGAGATAGGATATGTTTTAAGACTGTATGGTGCGCGGGAAAAGCCGCAAATTTAGATTTAAGCCTTTCAAGTAATTGAGGAATTAGGGGAAAATTGATAAGTCCCCTACCTGTGATCAAAAGCTGCGCAATTCCACTGGCCACATACTGCCCAAGCAGCGGAGAAACAGGGCCTTGAGGCCAAGCTTCTAGAAGGAGGATCTGCTCATCAATACCAGAGAGGAATTCTTCAATGCGCTGGGGGTCTGGCTGAGAGACATTATGATAATAAACCACTAGGGTTTCTATATCAGCAGCAGATGGATGGGGAGGAAGAAAATGTTCTAAGTGAGAACCTATTTTTAGCCACTCCTTGCAAAGCTCTAAACAATCTGCCTTGAAAAGGGTTAGCAAAGGGGATTCCTCACCAGATAATAGGGCCGACATAATGGGAATCACTAAATCCCCATAGCGCTTGTTATACAGCATCTGAGCACATTTGTAACCTAGATCCACCTCATCCATCGTCCTTGTCGAATCAAGCATCCAAATATATAAAGGTTCATTGCTGGTTGTGACCTCAAATCGGCGTAGCATCTCGATCGGGCGAACGCTGCGAGAGCCTCCTCTAATAGCAAGTGCCACAACAGGATGGCCTATCCCCCCTTCTTTGAAGCAATAAGAGAGGTACGAAACTTCACGCATATCAGCCAAGATTAAATAGTCACAGAGGCTTATCATATCTGAAGGATTTAATTTTACTAATTCCTTCGCAGGAAATCCCTTATTACCGCAGAGCTGCCCTGCTTCATATAGGGAGGTGGCATTGATCATTTTAAGGCATAAATCAGGATTCACCTCATAGATACTAACTAGAGATGAGACGAGGAATGAAAAAACTTTTTCCTTCGTCTTAAAAAATTTCTCAAGCTTGGGAAGATCTAGCAATACTTGATAAGCCCCCGATTCAGGAAAGAACAAGGCGACATCATAAGGCTCTTTCATCCCTTCCAAAATGGACAAAATTCTTGGATCAAAAATCTGTTTTATACGCTCTTTTGGCAATGATAACGCGCATAAAATTTTCCAGTTCGAATTATCTAATAATGCAGCAAGCCGGTGAAAATCTTCAGGATTATATAATTGCAAAAAGGCAAAAAAGCCTTCTGAATTCAAGACTTCTTCCCATTTCCATGTATATTCAGCACATATCAATCTTGTTATTGGAAGAAATTGTACAGCCCTTGGAGAGGTGAGGAGCAAGTTTTTTACTTTTTCTGGAATTTTTAAGGTCTCCATTTTCCGTTTGTAAAGCGTTAATTCTGCTTGTTGAACGGCTTTTGTAGCAGACTGAATTCCTTGGGAGGTCGATGTTAATCCATGAAGCCTTTTGCTAAGAGAATTCAGTTTCACTATAATACGTCTTTTTTCATCTTTTCTCTTTGGAGAACATCCCGATAGAGAATTTTCGAGCCGGGCAACCTCTTTTTTAAGAGATCGAATTTCCCCTTTTTGAAATGCCTTGGAACCAAAGCCTTCAACTTTTATTCGAAGTTCTTGCGTGACTTTGGAAAGAGAATCACTGGAATAATAAGAATTATTTGAACGCTCTTGAAGTTCCCGTGTTCTTTGTTGAACATTTTCCGTTTTTTCTCTAATATCATCTATTTCATTAACAAACGACATAAATCTTCTTTTTGCTAGTTAAGTTCTTATTCTAACAAAAACAATAATATAATGAAATATTAAAAATTATTCTGCTATATTGAGGCACGCCACAGAAAAATTTCTATACAGAAAAATATTTAAACCTGGTATAAATGGACGCTATAGACCAAAGGAAGGGAAATACATGATTTCAAGAAAACGAGCAAAAGCGATCACCACAGCACTGTTTCTAGTGGGCCTAGCCATTCTATCTTATACCCAAGAGTGGTGGCCCGGCATCATGCTAGCCATAGGTATCCCCCTAGCCTTAAGGCATTTGCTTCTAGGCAAATATTACGATATGTGTGTGAGCCTCTTTGTTTTCGTCGGAGTGTTTTTAACCATCGAGTTTCAAATTTCCTGGGAAATCCTCCTCCCCGTCATATTCACGGTAGGAGCCATTTATATTCTTTGTAGAGACTGGGTAGAGAGCGACGATGAAGCTATAGACACAGCAGAACTAAAAACCCCTAAAACGCAAACCAAAGCCCCAAAAGCCAAAGCCGCCCCCAAAAAGAAGAAAAAGAAACGCACCAAAGCCGCTTAAAATTATTTCCCGATTTTTGCGATGAACCTATGCTTATTATGGTCCGTAAACGCATTTTCGATCCAAGACACCTTTTCGGCAGGGGTCCAATCTCTTGCATTTCCTGGTGCGACCGCCGGCGATTCTTCATTTCTTGGCGCGGCCCACAAGTCTTGATTTCTTTGCTCGGCCAAGCTGCTGTTGGTAGAAGCATAGTATGCTTTGAACCGCTCGTCCTCTCCTTCACCCGCCCACGCCTGGGATTCTGCGGCTTTAATATTCCTGTGTTTAAGGCTGCTATACCGCATTAACTTCAGCAGTTTATTCTTTTCTTTTACATTATCTATCAGTTCAACAGACTTATATATCGTTTCTAGCTCACTATCCGAATCGTAAACGAAATATCCTTCTTCGTCACGTGTAGTCGATTTGCTGAGAATTAACTTTAGGGCTTCATCCCTAGCATCTCCACTACTCATTTTTGATGCCATTTTCTCTGCGGCGTTAATGTCATTTTGGCGTACATAAAATTTTACAATTTTTAACTTTGAATTATTGCTGGGGTTTTTTGATTTGGAGAAATATTTCTTGGCCAAACAAGGGGCTTCTTTTTCACAAATAGATCCAAGTTCACAATAAAATTCATCGTGTTTTAGCTCGCTGGACTTTAATTCGTTAAGGATGTCCTTTTTAAGTGTTTCAGCTTTTTTTACGCTACCGGGAGGGGTTGTTTTATCTAAGATAGTTTTACCGGAATCAAAATAGGCACGCGCTAGCAATTTGGGGTCTTTAAACTTAGTTGCCAAAGAGTCAAGCTCTCTCTTGCTCGTGGCCATCCCTTCAGCTGCAGGAAGGGAGCTATAAAGACTCTTTGCAGCAATAGGGGAAACCTTTGCAGTAGTAGCTGCGTTGGGGCCTAAATTTTCCAAATCCTCCTCTTCTTCCGGAGAGGAGGCAACAAATTCTTGTTGTCTAGATGCTATACTGATAGTTCGTATTCCCATGTCTTTATTATACATATAAAAATAATTTTAATCAATATAATTATAAATATTTTATTAAGATTCTAATCCATTTATTCATAGGCACTTAGATAGTTTAGCCTCTTTTGGCGCGACGTTGGCTTTTTTTGGACATTTTTTTAGACGGAGTTGCGATTGATTTATAATAACTAGCTAGCTGGGTCTTTGTAACAAGACCTTCTGCCACGCCAATCACAAGTAGCTCATACTGAGCTTGATCCAAAAGAAGGCGTACCCCATTAATTCTTAAAAATAATAGAGATACAAAGGCTGCAGTGCGTTTGTTTCCATCTATAAATGGGTGGTTTTTAGCTATATGGAAAAGATAGGCCGCTGCTTTATCAAAAACCGTTAGATAAAGATCTTCTCCCCCAAAGGCACTTTTCGGCATTTCTATAGCTGAAGTTAAAAGGCCCAGATCTCGAATGCCTTGCATTCCCCCATGCTGTTCAATCAATCGCTCGTGCACTTTAAGTGCTTCATCCACAGTTATATATGTAATCATTTGTCCGCGAGATTTTTCATTAGTTCGAATAATTCTACACTTAGATCCTTATAATGTTTTTCAAAGGACTCTTCTTTACTATCGTCAACCGATTGAATAAGTATTCCCCCATTTGGGTTAACAATTAGCTGAAATGCGGCATCCTCACTCAAACCCGCGGCCTGCAAAAGACTCTTATCCACCACTATAGCCCGGCTATGCCCGTGCTTAACAAGGCGTTTGATCATGTTATACCCTCCCGTTACTACAATGTTACTACATTTTGAATAGTCTAGGCAATCATTTTTAATTGAGTTGTGTGAGTTTCTGGAGGCAGGCGATGATCGCATCATTCTCTTTGGGATCAAGGCCGGGGTTAATGCGGATACAGCCAGGGGGAATCATCATGACATTTGGGTGGAAGTAGCCGAAACTTTGTCTCCGGTATAATTTTACCCCTTTATTTGTACATATTCTCCTAAAATCGCGGACGATTTCTTTGAGTCGCTCTTCCCCGCCAACAAGAACTTTTACTTCGATAAATGCGGGCTCTATTTTCTCATCAACTGTACTCACAACAACTCTTTGGGCAGGATTGGCTCGAGGATTGGGCTTTAAAGACTCTGGCACGTGTCTCATGATCTCTCGCGCGTTATTAAAATATATTTGTCGGTAGCGCTCGGCATCTGCTGGGCAATAGCGAAAGGCATGGCAAAACCATTGTGTGCTTAGAGGGTCGGTTTTAAAAACCTCCTGTGTTGTTATATCTGCAAAGGGTTTCCAATGCTCAGCTCCATTGTTTACTATGTAAAAAGGAGCCCCGTAATAATTATCCATACCCATCATGTCAAATTTTTGCCCACTTTCAAAAAACACAAAATTTAGCCTGCCTTCCTCAATTTCTTTGTGGAAGGTCTCTAGAAGATTTTTTACTTTTTGAGAATTGGTATAATCGATGGTGCAGTCAATGGCTACTGTCAGTGGTCTATCTTTGGGTTTAGCGTCAAGAATAAGCCTAACATCCTCCTCTACTGTTCCAACTCGATAATCGGTCTTTGTTATCCCGGGTTCGACATTGGGACTGTATTGTCCCACATACAGATCGATCTTGCTTAAATCTTCTTTTGAACCTTTGCTTGCATCAAAACTGCGCGTCTTGCCTATCATATTCCTTAGTTCATAGTAGAGTGTGTTTCCATATCTTATTTCAGGATGGGGACTCATTTGTAATAATGCCAGATTTACCCCTGCAAAAGCATTCATCCCAGTTTTGGCAAGTCCTATCTTAACGTTTCTTCGAAGATTTTCAGGAACAACGGGTGCTAGCAGGGGAGCGTAGATTTTTGCAAAGTCTCCTTCTTTAAAAGGAGAGCTCAGCGTAAGCAGCGTGGCTATCTCACAATGAGCAAGTTCTAGAGCAAGAATAAATTTATTGTAATCATTAAGAGAGTGTTCTGCTGTAGCTAAATGCTCTCTTAGCCTATATAGTGAGGTTTGAAAAAGCTCTCTCGTGTCAGGATTTTCATTAAGAGAGTTCCACTTTTCATCGGTAATTTCATTTAATAGCCCTTCAACAAGCCGGAGCGTGCCTCCGCCTAAAACAGCAATATGAGGATTGTCTCTTGCCATTTCCTCAGCATTTACTCTGTGTAAAAAACGTTGAAATAACTGGGTATTGAGGATCTCAGACCTGTTATGAAAGTATATAGCATTTGCTCCCTTTACAGCATAACGAGGGTTAGTCTCTGCGCCAAAATCGGTGAAATTATATAGCTGCATGCGCATATTCACTGCGCTTATGTAAATGCCGCAATTCGACACAAATTGTTTTAAATACTTATTTTGTAACTCTACAACTTCCGGATAATAATCTCTGGGGGTAAAGTCCAAAATTTTTAAAACACCCACATCCCCTATTTGGATCCTGCAAATACATGCTATTCTCACCTGAATCAAATCGATCAATGACCCTTGCTTAATATCAAAAGCTTTACGAAAATCGGGATAATTCTTTTCTGCTTGCACAATTGCCATGAAAATTGCAGATTTGATCTTAGCCTCCACTTCATTTAACTTAGCCTGAAAAATAGCTTCTTTTCCTGGATCTCCATTTGTTTGAATGCACGCTCCTAAATAGGAGGTCAAATCAAGCAAAAGAAAAGGAGCAATAAATGGGGAACCTGGATCCTGAGCATGTCTAAAATGCTGCTTTAAAAAATCAGCTATAGCCACTTCCCATTTTTTCGGTTTTCGCGGGTCGATCACACTAAATTTGCGGGACAATGGAAAGAGCTGTGCCATGTCGGGTGTATCAATAACAAGTGGCATACTCCCACCCTGTTGACTCTCAGAGAGCGCCTCTTCTATCGCTGATTCCAAACCCGAATAGTGTCCAAGAGTGGGAGCCATTCGGTGGTAATATCGTCTACCTATACCAAATTGTGTTGTCTCTTTGATGATACGCATCATTTCTTCATCAGCATCCTCAGAGCCTATCATTTCTGGCTCAATTCCTGATGCTTTTGCAAGGTAATTAGCCGCCAAAAACCGTATCTTTTTTTTAAGCTCGGGGTCATCGGTTCTGTCATAGACATTCATCAACAACCCCAAGTTCAAATTCCATGCATATCTATGACCGAAAGGTTCATCTTCTAAAAAGCTATATTTCTCAATATTTTCTGGGGTCAAAAAATTACGGATTTCTTCTGCCCCAATTTTTTTAGCAAGCAAACTTACCATGAATCTGCTTCGTTCTAAACCTTTCATGATTTTTTCTGGAATTTCTATTCCCCCTTTTTTTAAATCCTGGACAGCTAGATCAAATGAGGCTGTGATAGCTAAATGATGCCTTGCCCAATCTGGAATGGTTGATACGCCTACTTCTTTAAGAGCTTCAGGACTTATCCAAAGAAAGCTGTATAGGGCCTTTTCGTAAATCAGCAGTAACTTTCCAAGAGCAGGGGTTTTTGCTGAAAGCAAGCCATGTTCATCAATACTCGGAGCAGTCAGCCGGTTGAATATCGCCCCACTAATTTTCCCTGCAAGCTTGTTCACTGCCTCTTGGCTCTCTTCGAGAACGTGGATAACATCCTCAGGAACTGTTTCTCCTGCCACTTTCATTTGGGCTACAGCTAATTCGAGTTGTTTGGTGATCGCTAAATGGTGCTTTGCCCAATCGGGAATATTCCCTTCCGTTAACGCCCTAATCGACTCATTAAATTGTGCATTTACCTTGCCCGTACTAGCGTGAGCATCCTCCGCCACCAGCCGAAGCCACGCATCTCTCTCTCCCGGAACACCAAGCGCGCTCATCCACACCCCTCTTCATCCTCATCTACCTACAAATTATTTTTACATCAACCTAGTTGTAGAGGAGGCCCATGGCCTGGCGGACCTCGGAGAGGGTTTGGGCGGCGGCGGCTCTTGCGCGCTCGGTCCCTTTGTGGATGATGCGCATCACCTCGGCGGGGTCGCTTGCGTACTGGGCTCTGCGGGCGCGGACGGGGATGAGGAATCTTTCGAGGGCTTCAGTGAGTCTTTTTTTCACGGTTGAATCGCCGAGGCCCCCACGAGCATAATGGGCTTTCATCTCTTCGAGATCTGTGTCAAAGGCATCGAGGTAGGTAAAAACGGGGTTGCCTTCTACTTGGCCCGGATCTTCGACGCGCAGGTGGTTTGGGTCGGTGAACATCCCTTTCACTTTTTTTGCAACGACCTCTGGCGAGTCTGAGAGATAAATGCAATTGCCAAGGGATTTGCTCATTTTGGCTTTTCCATCGGTGCCGGGCAATCTACCGGTTTTTGGTATCAGGGCTTTACATTCGACGAGCACATCCGTTTTGTAAACCTGATTAAAGCGGCGGACGATCTCGTTTGTCTGCTCAATCATGGGGAGCTGATCTTCACCGACCGGCACACAATTTGCTTTGAAGGCGGTGATATCCGCCGCCTGGCTTACTGGATAGACCATAAAACCTGCAGGAACGCTTTCTCCGTACCCTTTTTGGACAATCTCTTGTTTGACTGTGGGATTGTGTTTTAGCCGATTCCAGGTAACAAGGTTTAGGTAGTAGGTTGTTAATTCAAACAGCTGGGGCAAAAGCGACTGAATGAAAATGGTGGTTTTTTGTGGATCAATGCCGATAGACAAATAATCTAAAGCCACTTCAATTACGTGATCTTTTACTTTTTTAGGCTCTTCGTAATGGTCGGTCAATGCCTGTATATCTGCGATCATGACGTATTGCGTGGATGTGTCTTGAAGTTCAACCCTGTTTTTAAGGGAGCCTACGTAGTGGCCTAAATGGAGAGGGCCTGTTGGTCTATCACCGGTTAATATAATTGTCATCCGACTATTTTAGCTGTTCGGCGATAAAATAGTATTAAAATAATTTTTATGCATGTATATGCAAAAGAATATGATGAGAAAATATCTTTTGCCTGCGATTGCTATTTTAGGGGCAATTATAGGATTGATGGTCGTGTTTTGGAGCGGGAAAAAAGAGCCGGTTGCACCTGTCCCCTTTCCTCCTCCTATATCCCCTTATGCAAGTGCGATTTTTGGAGAGGGAATTGTGGAAACTTCTTCTGAAAATATTTCGATTGGGTCGCCTTTTAGTCAAGTGATCACTGAGATCTACGTGATAGAAGGAGATTCTGTTAAAAAAGGAGATCCCCTCTTTAAGCTCGATACAAGGTTTTTCGAGGCACAAGCAGAAACTGCCCTTAGCCAAATTGACGCTGCACAAGCGACTTTAGAAAATTATCAAAACCAATTTGCCTTTTACGAGCGCTTAAAAGACACGCGCGCTGTGAGCGAGCTGCAGTATGAGCAGAGTCTTTATGCCTTGATCGAAGCTGAAGAACAACTGAAGGTGGCAGAAGCTCAAGCGGGAGAAGTGGAGGCTAATATCGAAATGTCAACGATATGCGCCCCTATCGATGGGGAAATTTTGCAAGTGAATATTCATGTGGGAGAGGTTGCCCCTGTTATCCCTCCCCTTTCTTTTCAGCTGATCACTCCTTATAGCACGACGATGTATCCCTTGATGCTCATGGGGAGCAAAGCTCCTTTTAATTTGCGGATTGACATTGATGAGGAGGATTCCTGGCGCTATCAAGCGGGTGTGCCTGCCACAGCTTTTGTAAGAGGCAATAGCCATCTTAATTTTAAGTTGCGCTTTTTACGCGTCGAGCCTTACATCATTCCTAAAGCCTCATTTACTGGCCAGACAACGGAGAGACTCGACACCCGAGTTTTGCAAGTGATGTACCGTTTTGAAGAAACAGATACACCCGTATACGGCGGCCAGATTTTAGATGTCTACCTAGAAGCTGAGAAAATAGGTAGACAATGAGAAATGAAGATCGGGCACGGGCAAGGGCACGAAAGAAAAAAGAGGCTAAGGCTTCTTTTCTTTCCCTCTTTCGTGCCCGTGCCCGTGCCCGCGTGCGTGCCCGATCTTTTCCCTTCTTCCTCTTAGTCTTAACTGGTTGCATGGTGGGGCCCGACTACAAAAAGCCGGATGATTGTTTACCGGTAGAGTTTACAGAGGCCAAGTCTGAACAATCCTGCGAGGATGATCTTTGCGGCTGGTGGGAGCAGTTAAACGACCCGTTTTTAGATTCCCTCCTTGATCAAGCTATGAAATGCAACTACGACATCCGCATCGCTTTTGAGAAAATAAGCCAAGCAAGAGCTCAATATAGAATTGAGCGCTCCTACCTTTTTCCTGAGATCGATTTATCTGCAACAGCCGTTAGGTCTCGCAACTCTCAAAACTTCTTTGCCACCACATCCGGGGTAAGCAATATTCCTGTTTATGAAAATTTTTTTCAATTAGGCTTTGATGCGATTTGGGAGCTCGATATTTGGGGGAAATTTAGGCGGGGAAAGAGGGCTGCCTACTTTCAGTGGGAAGCGACTATTGATGATTTTAAAAATGTGATGATCTCTATGCTGAGCGAAGTGGCCCGCAATTACGTTACGGTTTGCGCACTCCAGCAAAAGATCGATCTGACTTTGCAAAAACTAGAGGCGGATCTTCTAGAGCTTGAACTTACGAAAGATCTTTTCGATGCAGGCCTCGCAAGTGAAATTCAGCTCGATTCTCTGATTGCAATGATTGAAAATGATAATGCGGCTATTCCTGTTTTATATACCTCTTTAAAACAGACCATCTACGCCATTGCGGTATTAATTGGAGAGCAGCCGGAAATACTCGTAGGCAAATTTGATGAAAAAAGAGATATCCCCTGCGGCACGGGCAAAGTACCTGCTGGACTTCCCGCTGATCTACTCAGACGGAGACCCGACATCCGTTCCGCAGAAAGACGGCTCGCTGCGCAGACAGAGCTCATTGGATATGCTGTGGCCGATCTTTTTCCCCATATCACTTTAACAGGGGCAACGGTTGCAGGCGGTTCTCTTGCGGGCTCTGCAATTGGGTATGAAAGCAATCAGTTGAAGAACCTCATTGCCCCGTTAAGCTCCTTTTTTTCCGTAGGGCCTGCGCTCAGATGGGATCTGATCGATTTTGGAAAAGTCAGAGGCAATATCGGGGTGCAAACATCTTTGCAAAAACAAGCCCTCCTCTCTTATGAAAGAACAGTCATCAATGCCCTGCAAGATGTGGAGGGAGCTCTTGTCGCCTATTTTCAGGAACAAAAACGGTGGACAGATTATTATAGAGCAGCGGAAAGCAATGCGCGCGCTTTAGAACTAACAGAAGATTTATTTAATGCGGGGCTTGCAAGTGAAATCGATGTTTTAAATGCTTTGAAAACGCTCATCGACTCTGAAAATACTCTCGCAGATAGCGAAATGGCCTTAACGACCGATCTGATCTCCCTTTATAAAGCGATCGGAGGAGACTGGCAATGCTGCTATACGCCATAAAAATGTTAGTGGGTGATAGAGCAAAGTATTTGGGCATTATTGTGGGTTTGAGCTTTTCTGCCTTTATCATCACACAGCAAAGCGCCATTCTGGTTGGGATCATGAAAAGAACTTTCAATTTTATCACCGACACCTCACAGGCAGATATTTGGGTGATGGATTCTACTGTACAATTTGTTGATGATATTAAAGGGATGAAAGAAACAGCTCTTTACCGCGTACGCAGCGTAGAGGGTATTGCGTGGGCGGTGCCGATGTACAAAGGGTTGATCGCCGCCAGATTAACTAATGGGACCTATCAGACAAGTTATTTAATCGGCATTGACGATCCCACTTTAATTGGTGGCCCCCCAGTAATGCTTGAGGGCAAAATCACCGACCTCCGCTTTCCCGATGCAGTCATTGTCGATCAAGTGGGCGCAAATACCAAACTAGCTCCTCTAAAAGTGGGCGACACACTCGAACTGAATGATAATCGGGCGTATGTTGCCGGCATTTGCAAAATTTCCCGCACTTTCCAATCACAGCCTGTCATCTATACAACTTATGGAAGGGCGACACTTTACACCCCAATGTCAAGAGATATGCTTTCCTTTATTCTAGTCAAAGCCGCAAAAGGGGTTGATCCTGAAATGCTCGCAAAAAAAATCACCGCCTATACCGGCCTTGCGGCTTACACAGAATGGGGCTTTCAAAAGCTTACCATGGTCTATTACGCCAAATACACGGGGATTCTCGTAAACTTCGGCGTTGCGATCCTCCTTGGAATTGTCATAGGATTTGCCATTGTTGGACAAACTTTTTACAACTTCACAATGGACAACCTCCCCTACTTTGGGATTTTTAAAGCGATGGGAGCGAGCAACCGACTTCTCATAAAGATGATCGTTTTACAAGCCCTAATGGTTAGCGCCATCGGTTGGGGCATAGGCATTGGTGCTACAGCCCTTTTTGGCTACACCTTCCAAGGAACCGAGCTCTCCTTTGCCCTCCCCTTTTATTTATATTTCCTCAGCGGGTTCATGATTGTCTCCATTTGCCTCACCTCCGCCTACTTCAGCATCCGCAAAGTGACACAACTTGATCCCGCAATAGTATTTAAGAGTTAAAAAATATGGACGCAGTTGTTTGCAAAAATATTAAGAAGTGGTTTGGGACGGGAGCCGCACGTGTCGAGGCTTTGCGTGGTGTTGACTTGGTAGTGAGGCAGGGAGAGCTATTGTTGCTCATGGGGCCATCGGGTTCTGGCAAAACGACCCTACTGTCGGTGATTGCGGGAATTTTAACGCAAGACGAGGGGGAATGCCTTGTCTCCGATATTAACCTAAACGCCATGTCGGATGAAGAGAAAACTCATTACAGAGGCAAACATATTGGCTTTGTCTTTCAATCGTTCAATCTCATCCCCACTTTAACCTGCAAAGAAAACGTTTCAGTGCCTCTACTTCTCAATAATGTCGATATGAAAACAGCTCTTCAAAAAGCAGAAGAACTTTTAAAAATGGTGAGCATCCCTGAAAAAGCTGACGCCTATCCCAAAGAGTTATCTGGCGGCCAGCAGCAGCGCGTTGTGATAGCCAGAGCCATGATCCATAACCCTGACCTGATCGTCTGCGATGAGCCCACAAGCTTCCTCGACGCCGACACAGGAACACAAGTCATGGAACTTCTCCGAGCCCTCGCCAAAGAGCATGGCAAAACCCTCATCGTCGTTTCCCACGATCCTCGCATCATGCCCTACGCCGACAGGATCGAAAATCTCGAAGACGGAAAAATAAGAGAAACGCAAATCGCAAAACATTAAACGCAAAACGAAAGAAAGAATTAAGAATTCTTAGATTTCTTCTGTTTTGCGTTTTTTGTTTTGCGATTTGCGTTTCTTCCCAACGTCAAGCGTTTAGTCTATTAACTTTCACGCTTGTAGTGAGTGTTTCTTGAGGCGTTCCTTCTGCATCAAATATTGTCCCTGAGGTGGGGGTTGCATCGCCGTAGTAACGTCCGCAAGCCACTTTGATATGGTTTTTGCCTGCCATACAGCCGTTGGTTGGATCAAAACCGAGCCATCCTAGATAAGGGAGAAAAATCTCAACCCATGCATGAGTGGCATCAGATTGGATCTTATTTTCGTAATTTCCATCAGTATAAATATAGCCCACTCTATAACGAGCAGGAATATCTAATAACCTGGCAAGGCAGATGAATAAATTAGCAAAATCTTGGCAAACCCCTTTACGCTTAATGTAAACTTGATAAGGTGTAGTGGAAAGGGAAGTTTCACCTGGCATGTAAGAAAATTCCCGATAAATGGTCTGATTGATATCGTTTAACAATTCAAAGACATCGTGATGACTTTTATTGACAAAACTCATGGCGTACTCAGCTAATTCAAATAGTTCTGACTCAGGCAATTCTGGAGTCTGTAAGTAGACTTGTAACATGACTCGATCCCAAGGCATCCAGATCATCGGCAGCGTCCGCGGTTGATGAAGTAAATCCATCCTTTTAGGGGTCTCTTGTATACAGACAATGGAGTGACTCTCTACACGCAATTCAGTATACGGCTCGCGAATTTCAATAAAAGAAGCATTATTTCCAAATACTCCTACAAAATTGCCAGTTTCTTCTTTCTTGGCCATTACGCTAAATTCGCAGTATAAAATAGTTTGCTCTTCATCCATCTGAGGCTGCAATCGGAAAAGGTGTTTGCTATGATTTACTTGGGATGAATACTTATAAGTGGTTTCGTGAGTGATCGAGAATATATTGGGAAATGAATCAGGACTGAAGGAAACTATATTTGGTATTGGGGGATTCTCTTTAACGTTTTCAAATGGCGCTACTTTTCTATGGATGGGAATAACATGCGTTTTTTTTACAACCACTTTTTACTCCAACAAAGCCCTTCAAGAGGGGTTAGACCTCTCTTGAAGAGATTGATTTCCCAGATTCTTTACTGTTTCTTCTGGAGTTTTTGAATCTGTTCCTGAAGCTGTTGCTGCTGTTGTTGCAATTGCTGTATCTGTTGTTGCATTTGTTGTTGCTGTTGTTGGTGCAGCTGTTGTTTTTGCTGTCTTAACTGTTGCTGTTGTTGTTGCAACTGCTGCATCTGTTGCTGCTGTTGCTGCATCTGTTGCTGCTGTTGTTGGTGTTGCTGCTGTTGTTGTTGCGGCTGCTGTTGCTGCTGCGGCTGTTTTTTTACTTGCTGCTGCTGCTGTTGCTTTTGTTCCAACTTCTTTTCTTGTCGTTGTTGCACCTTTTGTTGATGTCGTCTATGTGTCATTTGGATCTCCTAAATTTAAAAAAACACTTATGTGTCTAACCTTCCTATATTAGACCACATAAAATTTGTCAAACCTTCTCTTTTTTTCTTCCGCTCATTACTCATCGTTCATCGTTTCTTCCACGTCCCATCCTTGGCCGAGGGCTTTATAGAGGGTGACGAGCGTTAAGAAGACGTTGGCATCGGTTTCTGCTTGAGATAACTGGGCACGGAAGAGAGAGCGCTCAGCATCGAGGACGGTGAGGTAATCATTTTGTCCATTGTCATAGCGAAGAGTTGCGAGTTTGAGATATTCAGTTAGCGCTTGGACTTGATCTATTTGTACAAGAGAGATTTCTTTGGCTTTTTGATGTCCAATGAGAGCGTCGCTAACTTCTTGAAAAGCTGTAAGGATGGTTTGTTGATAGGCATGAACAGCTTCCAAAGCTACTGCTTGGGCTTCTTTAAGTTGATAGGTGAGTTTCCAGCCTGTAAAGATGGCTTGGAGGGCGTTCACTCCTACATCCCACATTTTTGCAGCATTGGAAAAAAAGTTAGAGAGCGCTGTACTTTCAAACCCAAAGGCTCCCGTAAGCGATATTGTAGGGAAAAAGGCCGCTTTTGCCACCCCTATTTCTGCGTTCGCGGCCAAGAGTCTAAACTCTGCTGCAACAATATCGGGGCGGCTTTCAAGAAGATCAGAAGGAAGTCCCGCCGGAATGCTCGGAGGCGCTGTAAGTAAGGTTCCCCTATCGATATGTCCAGGCACTCTTCCCAGTAAGACACAAATGAGATCTTCTTGCTGAGGGATCAACTCTTCATAGGTTTTGACTTGGATTTCTGCATCGTCTGCCTCTGATTCTGCCTGCATCACCTCGAGCTCTGAGGTAAGACCTCCCTCAAAGCGAAGTTTGGCGAGTCTCCAAGAGTCTAGACGAGAGGCATAGGTCATTTGGGAGATTTGGAGTTGTTTATCATATTGCTCTAAGAGGATATACGCTGAGGCAAGCGAACTCACAAGTGTTAAGATAACCGTTCTTCTGGTTTCAATTTGTGCAAAATATTCTGATTTTGCGGCATCAGTTGCATTGCGAATCGCCCCCCAAAAATCTATTTCATAAGAAAGACTTAGAAAGAGCGCGTAGAGATTATTGACCCTTGTGCCTGTAGGAATGGGGGAATAGTCAAGGCCATTTGTCAGGTCTTGTCTCATATAAGAGGCGTTAAGATCAACTTCAGGATAAAGGCTCGAGGCAACAATTTTAAATTGAGCAAAGAACTCAAGCACCCGCGCGGTTGCAACTTGTAAATCTTGGTTATTTTCTAAGGCCTCTCTAATAAAATCATCAAGAAGAGGATCATAAAACTGCTCCCACCAAGCTGCATTGACATAATCGGTTGTCTCCCCTTCAATATTAAAGCGCCAAGACTCTGGCATTGCCATATCAGGCCTGGAGTAATTCGGCTTAAAATTACAAGAAACCAACAAAAGAAGAAGGATTTTCATTAAAAATAGCGTGACATTTTTCGTAAGCATAAGACCGGGGCTCCCCCTTTTCGTCATTATGCAAACACTCCAATAAGTGTAAATCTTTTTTTTAAAATGTTTCATTTAAGCAAGGCTTATAACTTCTGACTGAAGCGCAATCTAGTACTGTAAATTAATTAACATATATTGTATGACAAGATTATGCGCATTAATGTAGGAAAGTGTCATAGCTTCGAGGAATTCCAAATTGTCTTGAGAACTCTTGACGAAATGCAAGACCAGGATATTGGAGTAGAGCTTTATAAAGGAGTGCTGGAAACTGCTAAATTTTCTCCAGATCCACTACGAAATATCACAATTGAGACAGCGCGAAAACAACTCCTAGAAAATAATCCTTTATTTGCACAGAGGCAGATTTTAGAAAATCCTTCTCTTCAAAAGCCTGTTCAAATAACCATTCAACGCCCTGCAGCGGAATTAAAGCAACTAGAGCAGCGCTTTAGTGGGATCATCGAAAACTTAAAAACAGGATCGACTTTAGATCGCGACTTTGTATCCATAAGAACTAGCGATGGGAAAATCCTTAAAGTGCCCCTTGCGGTATTGCCTCAGTATTTTTCTGTTGCCGCAACGTGGGATAAAGAGGCTCGATCTCTAGACATTGATAGCGGGACGGTGAACCTCTTTTTAGATTATCAGTGTGGCGTGCCCATTAATAAAAAGATCACTGTTTATCAACTGATAGAACTTCATCGACTTGCAGATTATTTTGGAGCAAACAGTTTGTATGATGAGACCCTTTGTTTAATGATAAATTCGACAGACAATCCCGCAGAAATGAGCATCATTTTACCATGGATAGTTTCTGCTATGTTAGCAAACCATATAGGGAAGGCCGATCCAACAGATGTTATCTATCATCTATTATCTTTACATAACGAAACAATCCCACCATGGCTCCGAAATAGAATTTTAGAACAATTAAAATCCGCTGCAGCAGAAAACAACATTGCTGCATGCTATCACCTGGGAGTGTGTTTTCTGGAAGGGATTGGAACAATAAAAGATCCTATGAAGGGTAGCGAATATATAAATCAAGCTGCTGAAGCACATTACCCACTTGCAGAATTCTATCTTAGGGAGAAGGTAAACTACCCTGAAAAAAAGATGTCTCGAGATGATTTTCTAATCTCATTTGCCCCTTTGATGGTGCGTTTAGAGGAATCATTCCATGATATCCCCAAATTTCATAAATTACTGTTTAAATACCACAACCTAACATGGCAAGTCAGAGAATATCTGGAGAATGTAAGCCCCGAGGACCCCAAATACAGCGCGGCGCTTTTCCATCTGGCCATTTTCTATCAAGAAAGGTTTGGAGAATGGTCTGGAACTCCACTAGACACGTTAAAAGTCTTAAGAACACTTGCACAAGCTGCGGAGCTAGACTATCTTCCCGCCCAAAATTATCTTTCTCAGCATGTAAATAAGAAAACCATTTTAGAAGTTTATAATGTAGCAGAAAAACTAACTCCTGATAGAGCGATTTATAGACACTCTTTGGATCAGCTATTCGAAGATTTGCTAACTCCGAATCCACCTCTTTATACAGCTGAGGATTTTTATAAAAGGCTGAATACGTCTGATAGAAAAACACAACAACAATTCGAAAGGAAACTAACAGAGATGAGCGAGAGCCCTGAGCCTCTTAAAGCATCTATCGCAAAATTCCATCTTGCGAAATTTTATCAAGAAGGTATTGGGGGTCCAAAAAAAGAACGCATCGCAGTGGGATTACTCAGAGAGTCTGCCCAACTATTTGAAGGCTGCAGAAAGATGCTGCCTAATATGACCGCACCTGCCTTAGCAAAAGAAGAGCTGGCAACTAAAAATCATAATGCCCACCAAATGTCCTTACACCAATCCCTTCTTCGGTTAAGACGTTCTTCAGAAGAGATGGTTACCATACCGCTTGAAAAAGAAGGGGCAGAAGGGTTAGAAGAGGAGACACTCCAAATACCACGAGCTTTTTTACCTACAAACTTTGATCTGAAAACATTCAAGAAACTCGACACTGCCACTCAAAAGCTCTTCGTAGATTTTCAGTATGGATTAGGAATCCCCCCAGAAACACCATTTAAGGCACTCGTTGAATTATATCAGTTAGCCCTCCACTATGATATCCAAAACCTATTAAATGCCTCAAGCGATCTAATAACCCAATCTTTTACAAGCAGCACCCCTAGGGAACTTTTTCTGGAGCTTTTTGATCTTGTACTATTAGAAGAAAAACCTTCTTTGTACGAATCTAGCCTCATCCCATTTTTTTTGAAGCTGCTACCTAACGAACCAAAAAGAACACAAGAAGCATTTGTGGAGAAATTAAAACCCCTTGCCAGCAGACAAGATGCCGTCGCCCAAAACTTTCTAGGCTTTTGCCTTGAGAATGGGTGTGGAATTGAACAAAACGAAAAAAAAGCCCTCGAAAACTACGAACGGGCCGAAAGGAACGGAAACATTCTAGCTCAATATAATCTTGGGCGTCTTTGCCAGGATAAAACCCAAGCCTTTAACTACTTCAAGTTGGCAGCTGATCACAGGCTATCCACTGCCGAAGACCGCGTTGGATCCTGCCTTTTTAATGGCACGGGAATACCACAAGACCTTGTGGGTGCTGCTGTATACTATTGGAGAGCTGCCAACCAAGGAAATAGTTCAGGCCAATATCATTTAGGGATGTGTTATTTCAACGCAAAAGGAGTAGATGAAGACCAAGCTAAAGCTTTAAAACTTTTCCAATTATGTGTAGATCAAGGAGACCCTCAAGGTTTGCATGGACTTGGACTCTGCAGCGAAACTAACTGCTTAGAATATCTCGAAGAAGGCAGAGAACTAGGAAATTTAGATTGTCTATTTGAACTTGGTAAGTGTTATTTTTATGGCTCTTACGGGATACTCCGAAATAAAGGCAAGGGATTTTTACTTTACAAAGAAGCTGCGGATCAAGGGCATGCTGCCGCACAGTATCGTGTGGGGCAATGTTATGAGCAAGGGCATGGTGTGGCTAAAGCTCCTAAATTAGCCTATGAATACTACCACATGATCCCTTCTTATCATCTTAATCAGTATCCAGCTGCGGCACTTTTCTTAGGGCAATGCTATAAAAACGGCTTTATAAAACAGGATGGATCGGTGATAAAGCCCGATCTTAAGGAGGCTTTTGACTTCTTTAAAATAGCAGAAGGAAGTTCCTCAGCGAACAATGAACTAGGGATCTGTTATGAACATGGGTACGGAGTTGAAAAAAACGAAGATCTGGCTCGTGACCATTATACACAGGCTCTCAGCAAAGACGAAGACTTTCCTGAAGCGCACTATTTTCTTGGGCTTCACTCCAAGGACCCAGAAGGAGCCTTATACCATTTGCAAACAGCGGCAGCCCTCGGCTTTAAGCCCGCAATAGACAAACTAGCCGAACAAGCTGAATAATCTCTGGAGCTTTATCGTAACCTTTGAGTATAAAGAGCCTCCAAGCCGGGATTTGACAATACTTATTTTTTGTCTCTACCCTCGATAATTTTAAAGAAGAGGGGAACAAAGAAGATAGCAAAGAAGGTCGCGGCGCACATCCCGCCGATCACGCCGGTGCCGACCGATTGCCTGCTGGCGGCTCCTGCGCCTGTGCTAAGGACGAGTGGGAGGACGCCTAGAATGAAGGTAAGGGAGGTCATGATGATCGCTCTAAAGCGGAGTCGTGCGGCTGCGAGCGCGGCGTCTGCAGCGCCTAGCCCTTCGGCTTTTTTTGCTCTGGCAAACTCGACGATGAGGATGGCGTTTTTGGCAGAAAGACCAATCAAAGTTACGAGTCCTATCTGGAAGTAAACATCATTATGCATATGCTTTATCCAAACAGCACAGAAGGCCCCAAAAATCCCAAAGGGGATCGCGAAGAGGATGGCTAGAGGCAGGGTCCATCTCTCGTAGAGCGCTGCAAGCACGAGAAAGACCATGACTACCCCTGCAATGAGCGATGCAAAAGAGGAGCCGCCTGTCGACTTTTCTTGATAGGCTTGTCCGCTCCACGCTCCTGTCATCCCTTGAGGCAAAACTTGCGCTGCAAGCTCTTCCATGGCTTTCATCGCCTGACCAGAGCTGTAGCCAGGAGCGGGGCTTCCTGTAATTTTTGCTGCGGGAAATCCGTTAAAACGGGAGATGAGGGTGGGGGCTTTATCAAAGCGTGTTGTGACAATAGATTTGATGGGGATCATCTGGCCCAGCTGATTGCGCACATAGACTTCTCCTATGTCGTCAATGGAAGAGCGGTAAGATGGCTCTGCCTGGGCTTGTACTTGAAAGACCCTCCCATATTTATTGAAGTTATTGATGTATAAAGAGCCTAGGAGTACTTGCAAGGTCTCGTAAACATCGTTAACCGGTATCTGGTAAGCGCGCGTTTTAGCCATATCCAGATCGATATAAAGCTCCATACAATTGGTCTCTATAGCTGTCATCAGATTAGCAAGCTCAGGGCGCGTTTTAGATTTTGCGATAATCTCATAGACACTTCTCGAAAGATCCTCCGCGCCAGCATCTCCCCCATTGACAACCCAGAATTCAAATCCACCTACAACGCCAATTCCCATAATCGCAGGAGGATTAAACGCGATCACCTGCGCTTCAGGAATATTTCTAAATTCCTTATTGAGAATTTTTATGATCTCTTCTGCCCCCAGGTTGCGCGGGTCTCTATAGCCCCAATCTTTGAGGGTATAGTAATACCCCCCTATCGTTGTCCGGTTGATCATTTCAAGAATACTATACCCTGAGAAAGTCAAGAGATCCCGCATAGCAGGGCCGGCGGCGGACTTGCGTGTGATCTCATCTACCTGTGTTGCCACATTATCATTTCTTTTAAGGCTTGATCCATCGGGAAGATTGGCAACAACGCAGACATAACCCTGATCTTCTTCGGGAACAAGGCTAGTAGGCGTAATATGAAATAGGATCCCTATAGCTCCAATGAGAATTAAACAAACGGCTAAAGCTAAAACAGGCTTGGATATTAAAAAAGCAGCTCCTCGGATATAGCCATTGGTGATTTTCTCAAAGCCTTGATTAAATTTCTGGGCGATTTTAGGAGGCTCTTTCCTGTGTTTAAGGAGCATAGCGGCTAAAACAGGGCTCAGTGTTAGAGCAACAAATCCTGAGATCACAACCGATACCGCAATAGTGATCGCAAACTGCTTGTAAAGCTGCCCTGCAATCCCCCCGATGAATGCGACAGGAACGAAAACAGCACACAAAACACAGACAATGGCAATCACAGGAGCAGAAACCTCGCTCATGGTTTTTATCGCTGCATCTTTTGCGCTCATCTTCCCCTTGCTCATATTGTGCTCAATATTCTCAACGACCACAATGGCATCATCCACAACAATACCCACCGCCAAGACCATTCCAAATAAGGTGAGGGTATTAATCGAAAAGCCCAAAAGATACATCCCCCCAAATGTCCCCACAATAGAAACGATCATGGCAATCACAGGGACAAGAGTCGCTCTAAGATTTTGTAAAAAAATAAGAATCACAAGCGCAACCAAAATCGCTGCTTCTATCAGTGTTTTTATGACATCTTGAATGGAAAAATAAATAAATGGAGTGGTGTCATAGGGAATGGTATAGGTAAGCCCTCGAGGGAAACTCTTTTCGAGCTCTTTCATTTTATCCTTGATCCTTTTAGCTACATCCAAAGCATTCGCACCAAAGTCCTGATAAATGCCGATAACAGCAGACGATTTCCCATTCACTTTTCCAACAACGTCGTAGCTCTGCGCTCCCAGTTCTACCCTTCCCACATCTTTTAGCTGGACCATCGATCCATCCGGATTTGCGCGCAAGATGATATTTTCATATTGTTCGGGGTGGGAAAGTCTCCCGAGGCCGTCTACAGGAATACAAAGCTCGAGCATCCCATTTGTTGGCTCCTGTCCAATTTCTCCAATGGCTCTAGCTTCGTTTTGCCCCCGCACAGCATCAACCACGTCATTTGTAGACATATTGAGCTGCGTGAGCTTGTCAGGCCTCAGCCATATGCGGATCGAGTAGTTGCGCGCGTTAAATACGTTTGCGCTTGCCACCCCCTTGATCCGTTGGATCTCATCTGCAACGTGAATTGTCGCATAGTTACTCACAAAAATATCATCGAAAACCCCCTCAGGAGATTGGATCGCAACGCATAGCAGAATATTGGGGGTCTGTTTTGTGACTGTGATCCCCTGCTGTTGGACATCTGAGGGGAGCTGCGCAGTGGCAAGATTCACCCTATTTTGCGTATTGTTAAGCGCCTGATCAGGATCTGTTCCAATATTGAAATAGACGCTGAGTGAATAGTTTCCCGGGGCAACACTTTGAGAGTACATGTAGATCATATTCTCCACCCCGTTGATCTGTTGCTCCAAAGGAGACGCAACAGTATCCGCCATTGTTTGGGCGCTGGCTCCGGGAAAAGTGGTCGTGACTAATATCAAGGGGGGCGTCAGGTTGGGATATTGCTCAATGGGAAGTACCTTAGACGCAACCATCCCTGTGATTGTAATAATAATCGCTATCACTGCTGCAAAAACGGGGCGCCCTAAAAAGAATTTTGAAATCATTTTTTAGTTTTCTTCTTTTTGTTTGTTAAGACATTAACCGGAGATCCATTGCCCACTTTATTTACCCCACCTACAATCACTTCATCTCCACTCTCAAGACCCGACTTAATGATCCAATAATTTTCATACCAGTCTCCTACCTGTACAAGGCGGAGTTCTGCTTGGGATTTTTCATTGACAACAAAAACATACATCCCGTTTGCTCCCTGCTGCACCGATTGCTGTGGAACAATCATGGCATTAGGTCTTATAGCGCCCGTAAGCCGCGCGCGTATAAATTGACCAGGTTTAACAAGATTACCGGGGTTTTTAAATTCAGCTCTCACAGTCATGGTTCCTGTTGTCTGATCCAACACTGGTGAGGCAAAATTCACTTTCCCCACATTAGGAAGCTCTGATCCATCTGCCAAAATCAATGTGACATCATAGTTTTCTGGGGTAATTAATTTTTTCTCTGCAATTTCTTGATTTGCGCTAAGAAGATAACTATCTGATACACCAAAAATCACCCAGATTGGATCGATCACTGAAACTGTAGTGAGCAGGCCATTCACTCCAGGATTAATCAAAGTCCCCTCCCGATATTTGGAGCGGACAGTCAGCCCCGAAATGGGAGAAGTAATCGCTGTATAACTCAAATTAAGTTCAGCTTCAGTTAATTTTGCTTGGGCTGTTTCTACCGATGCTTGGGAGGCTAACATCTGCCCTGTTGCATCATCAAGATCTTTTCGACTCGCTGCCTTTTGCTCATAAAGGGGGGTATATCTTTCTACAGACCGCTGCGCCGTCCATAAAATCGCCTTTTCTCTTGAGAGCTCCCCTTTAACTTCATCGACAGCCGCCTCAAATTGCCTAGGATCGATCTGAAATAAGAGATCTCCCTCTTTGACAAATCCCCCCTCAGTGTAGGCAATCTTCCACAAATACCCCTCAACACGCGACCAGATCTCTACAAGATGGGAACTCTGTGCCACCCCCACAAACTCAAAATTCGCAGGAACATTTTGCTCAACCACTTCATATACCGTCACATCCATCGGAGGATTAGAAGGGGTAGCCTCTTTTTTCTCGCATGCAGCGAGCAACAACAAGCATATAAAAATTATTTTACCCATATTTCTGGATTATGCATAACTCGGAATTATCTCAAAGAAAGAAGAAGATCGGGCACGCACGCGGGCACGGGCACGGGCACGAAAGAAAGAAGAGCTTAAACTTTCTTCTCATTCTGGATTTCGTGTCCGTGCCCGTGCCCGTGTGCGTGCCCGATCCTCTTTCTTCGGTTTTGCGATTTTTGTTTTGCGTTTCTTCCCTGGTAGAATGCCCCCATGTCTTCTATTCATTTTACAGCTCAATGGTCAAAAGAAAATTACCATTTGCAAAAAAATTTTTACGACATTATTAACTCCCCTTTTCGAACAAGGGTGCAAGTGGTCTCTGATTGCACCAAAAGGGCTCTTTGTCTAGCAGCTGAAACTTTGCTCTCTCCTATTCGTAATAAATTTTCCTATTGGATTATGCCCGCAAATCGGTCAACACCAGAACAACTAGAAAAACCATGGAAACCCGCTGCTACTAAAGTATGCCTAACATCTCCTGATGGTGAAGATTTACCTCCATCTCCATGGTTTGTAATAGATGGACAAAAAGATTTGCCAACAGTGATTGTCTTATCACCCTTTATTCCAAAAACAGCTGAGAGACGCAATGATATCGCTATTCTTGCTTTGGATGAAGATGTCGATTGGATGATAAAGGAAGCGCGCTTACGATACTGCAACCTCCTTTTTCTAGATGCTAGACGCCCCTCATGCAGCTTTGAAGACCAAGTATTAGATGCCTCAGCAGCTGTAGAGTTTTTACGTAATCAAGGCGTTGGAAATATTAGCGTTTTTGGGTTTTGTACAGGGGGTGTCGTTGCTGCGTATGTCAGCCAAATGTATAAAGTCACAGCTGTTGTCTATAATAGTTATACAAGCTTTGGCGCTTTTCTTCGCAACTCTAGGTATATGGCAGCATCTGTAAGAGAGCGTGTGCCCTGTCCATACCCCGTTCAATGCCTCGCTACCCTTTTTGCATCTCTTGTGGGTTGGAGCCCAACTATGCCGCCTGAAGCTAGGGTCATAGCCTTGCAAAATACCCAAGATGAACTCATTCCCAAGGTTGCTCGAATCCCTACTGCCACCCGACTGTGGAATACAACTCCTATCCCACCCCACCGCGGCCACTGGGCTCCCCTGACGCAATGCATCGACTTCCTGAGAAATCCTGGCTCCTCCCTAGTTTTCGACATGTTACTGGGCCAAGGCAATGTCCATTGCACTTGATACCAATAAACCAAGTGCTGGGCCGCTTAAGTTCCAGCCTCTTCGAAACCCAACAATTAGGAATCTTCCTCCCGAGCTTATCGAGGAAATCACTAGCTTCTTAACCAAAAAAGAGGGTCTCACCGCACACCGTACTGCCAAGTTATTCCATGACACTCACCCATTCACAACCCATATTAGCCAAATTTCCGATGCTCCCTCATTCCTTGCCGCCCTTGCAAAAGGAAAGCTCAGGAAGACTAGAAGCCTTAAGCTTTTTAGCTGCAGTGCTATTGCTAATGCAATCCTAAACGGGTTGCCCAACTCCTATGCTCCCTTGTTGTCCGGTCTTACTCATCTCGATTTGAGCCTTACAGATCTCACCGATAACCAACTGTTTGCCCTATTAACCCTGTGGACAAATCTCATCAGTCTCAATTTACGCCTTTGTGACGAACTCACTCATCGCAGTTTTAATACCATCGCAACTCATGGCCGAAACCTTACTGAGCTCGATTTGCGTTCATGCGGTGAGATCGTGTACGGCCAGCTGGCTGTAGCACATTTTCCAAAACTCACTCTCCTTAATTTGGGAGGGTGCATTCATCTTAACAACGGAAATCTCTATGCCATTGCAGCCCACAGCCCGAAGCTCTCTCATCTCTATTTAGGATCGTGCGATCAGGTTACAGATCAGGGCCTAACCAGCCTTTCAATTCGGTTGACAAACCTCGTTCACCTCGACCTGTGGTGCTGTCGAAAACTCACAGGAGAAGGCCTTGTTGTCATTGCCTCCCATTGTCCAGACCTTATTTTCCTTAATTTAGCCTTCTGCTTAAAGATCACCGATCCCGGGCTCATCGCCGTCCTAACCCATTGTAAAAGGCTGACTGATCTAAATGTAGAGGCATGCGGTTCTCTCACCCCTGTAGCAATTGCTTCTATCGCAACCCTTGGCAAAAACCTTACAACATTCACTGCAGGTTCTAATCATTATCTTAGAGACGCCCCTGATCATCTTGACGATTCAAGACTTACTGAGATTGCAATAGAATGTATCCATCTCAGGTACCTCGATTTGAGAGAATGCAAGAAAATTACCACTCTGGGATTCAGAGCTCTGTTAACCCATTGCCAAAATCTTAAAATTCTTCAGATACTTTTTTGGAGAGAGGCTAGCAGACTTCCAGACTCAATGACTGAAGCTTTCAGAAAAAAAGGGGTCGAGATCCGCTAATATGCGTCGTTGCTAGGTCCTGCCTTAAATAAAACCAGCATACTCTTAACCGCGAAAGCGGTTGTCAAATTGCGTAGCAATGGCAGTTGCTAGCCGCATTCGCGGTTAAAAATTCAGGAGCGCAATTTTTTTCACCTGCCGACGTAGGAGGTAGGTGACCACTTATTTTCTCCTTGCGTTTTAATGCAAAGAATTATCATACTGTCGTACATTCTATGAAAATTGTTTCGTTTTTCGAAAAATTTGAGGGGGAGAGTTTGACATATGACGATCTCATCCTCCTGCCTGGATATATTGATTTTCCTTTAGATCATGTGAATCTTTCAACACCGTTGACCCGTACAATTGAGCTAAGTATCCCCATCATCAGCTCCCCTATGGACACTGTGACTGAAGCAAATCTTGCTATTGCCATTGCTCTTCAGGGTGGGATTGGGATGATCCATTACAATTTGTCGCCGGAAAAACAACTTGAAGAAGTGAGAAAAGTCAAACGCTTTAAAAATGGTTTTGTCTCTGATCCGATCACCCTTCCCCCCACTGCGAGAATCCATGATGTCCTTCAAATTAGAAGGGAGAAGGGGTATTCTACGATCCCTATCACCGCGAGTGGCAAACTTTTAGGAATGGTGACAAAATATGACTATTCGACTAGTTCAGAAGAGGGGTTGAACAAAACAGTTGCTGAACGGATGATCCCAGTAGAAAGTTTAACATTAGCGATGCGCGATGATGTTTTTGATTTTGTTAAAGTGAATGAACGTCTTTTTAATTGTCATAGCCCAGCTCTTCCGATCGTAGATGAAGAGGGCTATTTACATGGGCTCATTACCCGCTCCGACTTGGAAAAGCATCAGAATTACCCCCACGCTGCGCTTGATCATTCCGGAAGTCTCCTTGTGGGCGCGGCTGTCGAGACATGGCCTGAAAAAGCCAAGAGGAGGATAGAATTAATTCATGACGCTGTCGATCTCATTGTTTTTGACACTGCTCAAGGGTTTACAAGCTATGAACTAGAACTCATCCGCTGGACGAAAAAGAATTTTCCCTCGCTCCAAATTATCGGAGGGAATGTAGTGACGATGGATGCTTGCATGGCCTTGATTGAAGCGGGGGCAGATGCCATTCGTGTCGGGATGGGAATAGGGTCTATATGCACGACACAACAGGTCGGTGGTATTGGAAGAGGTCAGGCTACAGCCTTATACGAATGCGCCAGCCTTTGCCGCAAACACAGTATTCCTGTAATCGCCGATGGAGGGATTACAAAAAGCGCCGATATCGTCAAAGCTTTGAGCCTAGGGGCAAGTCACGTGATGTTAGGGTCTCTTCTTGCAGGAACCTTGGAATCTCCAGGGCGTCATCGGACCAAAGATGGGATCTGCTTAAAAGAATATCGGGGAATGGGATCGCATGAAGCGATGGAAAAGGGAAGCAGCGTCCGTTATGGGATGGAGACATCTAACATCCGCGTGCCGGAAGGGGTCTCGGGCCTTGTCCCTTCCCGAGGCGCCGTTAGCGAATGGGTCCCCTGTCTGACCCAAGCCGTAAAACAAGGGTTTCACAAACTGGGAACGCAAAATATCAAAGAACTCCATGAAAAAATCGATCGCAATGAGGTCTGTTTAGAGCGTCGTTCGGAAGGTGCTAAAAGGGAGGGCTCGGTGCATAATCTCTATGAAATCACCACAACTGGTCCCTCAAAAAGAGAATCAGGAGAAAATCAATGGAAAGAATAGTCATCCTCGATTTCGGGTCGCAATATACCCATTTGATTGCCAGACGCATTCGCGAGATGAACGTCCTCACAGAAATTCACCCGCCAAATATCACGGCTCTCCCCTCTGGAACAAAAGGATTGATCTTATCAGGAGGACCTTCATCTGTCCATGAGAACACTTTTGGCTTTTCTTCCGATCTTCTAGATCCAACTCTCCCTATTTTAGGAATTTGCTTTGGCATGCAGCTCATGAATGTCATCCATCATGGGAAAGTGGAATCTTTGGGAAAAGGTGAGTATGGAAAACAAAAACTTTTTCCCTCTTTGACATCACCTCTTTTTAAAGGCTTGGAAAACGAGGAGGTTGTCTGGATGAGCCATCAAGACAGCATTAAAGAGCTCGCCGCCTGTTATCAGCCCATTGCACAAAGCGAAAGTGGCCTCCTTGCTGCTTTTCAACATAAAGAGCACCCCCATTTTGCCGTTCAATTTCACCCTGAGGTTACCCACACATTGAAAGGAGATCAAATCCTCAAAAATTTCATCACTCTTTGCGCGTGCAAAGGAGAGTGGACCCTTGAACACCATCTTAGCACGATGAAAGAGGAGATCCGAGAGAAGGTTCAGCAAGGAAAAGTGATCTCTCTTGTCAGTGGAGGGGTCGATTCGACAGCAGCTACCCTTCTTTGTACGCAAGCTCTCAGTCCCTCCCAGGTTTATCCTTTGCACGTTGATACAGGCTTGATGAGAGAAAACGAGAGCCAAAGCGTCAAAGATCTTCTAAACATTGAAAATTTAACTCTCGTCGATGCATCACATGAGTTTCTCACAGCTTTAAAAGGGGTCACAGACGCTGAAAAAAAACGTCACATTATCGGCGATCTTTTCATCCATATTTTAAATCGTGAGATTGAAAAGTTGAATCTCGATGAGGACAAAACTTTTATCTGCCAAGGAACCCTTTATACTGATTTGATTGAAAGTGGACGGGGCTGCGGAAACAATGCTGCAGTGATTAAAAGCCATCATAATGTTAATGCCCCCATCGTTGAAAAGAAAAGGAGGGAAGGATTAATCGTCGAGCCAAATAGACTCCTTTTTAAAGATGAAGTCAGGCAGCTTTGCAAAGTTCTCGGCCTTCCTAAAAAGCTGGTCTGGAGACACCCTTTCCCTGGGCCAGGCCTTGCGATCCGCATTCTCGGAGAGGTGACTTCTGACCGCGTGAAGACCCTTCAACAAGCGGACCAGATCTATCTCGAAGAGATCGAAAAACACGGGCTATACGACCACATTTGGCAAGCCTTCGCACTTTTCTTACCTATCACTACAGTCGGAGTCATGGGCGATCAGCGCCGTACCGGAAATGTCATTGCGCTACGTGCTGTGACAAGTTCCGACGGAATGACCGCAGATTTCTATTCCTTCTCCCCCGAATTCTTAAGCCGCGTCAGCACACGGATCATCAACGAAGTCCCAACCATCGCCCGCGTCGTCTACGACATCACCTCAAAACCCCCCGGCACCATCGAATGGGAATAGACCTCTAGCGAGGTAACGCGAAGAGGGCCCCCTGGCGAAGGGGAATGTCATTTAAAAGAATAGTTAAATTCATTTAAGATTTCTTTGGCTAAATTTCGCATCTTCTCCCAATCAGCAGAAAGTATAAATTCTTCAAGAGAGATATGCGCTTCGGCAGCTTCGGAAACCGCTCCATAAGAAACGAATGAAAAGCTTAAACATGGAAACAAGCTATCATTGCTTCTCTTTTTTCTGCAACTTTTTGTTAAGGGGCAACTTTTCAAGAGGAAGATCGGTTACGCATACGGTTACGGTTACGGTTACGCGGGGAGGTTCAGAAAGTCGTAACCGTAACCGTATGCGTATGCGTAACCGATCTTTTTTCTTTCTTTCTCCCCATCATCCTGATATTTTCGGGATTATGAATTTAAGGACACGGTTGTTTTTACATGTGGGGATTATTCTGCTGATTGTCAGCGGGCTCTCGTTTGGCCTGACAAATTATCTAATTAAAAAAGATATCGCAGAAGCAGGAGATCAGATCAGAAAAGTTGTAAATAGAGAAGAAGAGAGGGTCTATCAGATGTTCTCTATTGTCATTGAACAAGACTTTGATCACATCAAAAGCTCTCCGGAAAAATTGGTGGATTTACTCAGGGATATTTCGAAGATTGTGCAAAAAGATGTAGTCTTTATTAACGATGGAAAAGGGGTTTATGCCTTTGATGAGACAGGAAAACAATTTAATCTCTCATTAACAGGGTTGGACATCTCCTCACTCAAAGAGGAGATGGGAAAGGTGGAATGGAAAGGAAAGACTTATAACTATCTTAAATATCCCGTCACAGCAGGATGGGACGGTACCCTCTTTATTTTATCCTCGGCAGATCAATCCTTCTCAATTATCCCTATCTTAGATAAGGTGGGCGATAAAATTGTCACGGAGATGTCGACAAATCTTCTCCTTATTACACTAGGCGTCTTTTGCTTTGCTCTCCTCTTTCTTTCAAGGGTCTCAAAAAGAATCACCACACCCGTCGCCATTTTAGCAAAAGCTACCGAAAATTTGGAAAAAGGAAAACTTGAGGGGATTGTCTTACCTAATTTAAAGGGACACCATGATGAAATAGCCACCTTATCACACGGCTTTGAAAAAATGATAGTTGCTCTAAAAGACCGGGAGAAAATCCGGGGAGTGTTGAATAAAGTTGTCTCCAAAGAGATCGCCGCTGAGATCTTAAACAGCAAAATTGAGCTGGGGGGTGAAGAGAGGCTTGTGACTGTTTTATTTAGCGATATCCGCGGCTTTACAAAAATGACAGAAAAAATGCCCCCTAGAAAAGTCATCGAGATGATGAACGCCTATTTTACACGCATGTGCGAGATCATTGACAGCCATGAAGGGGTTGTCGATAAATTTGTCGGAGATGAGATCATGGCCCTTTATGGCGCTCCCCTAGCAAGAACAGATCACGCAAACAAAGCGATATTAACGGCTCTGCTCATGCTTAAATCTGCCGGATTGCCCATTGGAATAGGAATCCATACGGGAAACATGGTTGCCGGTAACGTCGGCTCAGAAAACAGATTAAACTATACAGTCCTCGGCGCAAATGTCAATTTGGCGGCTCGCCTTTGCTCTGCTGCCATGCCAGGTCAACTATTAATCTCTGAGGCAACGCTAAATGCTCCTCACGTCAGAGAGTCGTTTGACTTTAAAGAACTCCCTCCTATAACGTTAAAGGGATTTGAAAAACCCGTTACGGTCTATGAAATTATTTCTGTTATTAGTTCTAGCAACCCTACCACTACTGGCTGATGATGCCGACATCATCCCCATGGCCTCTAAGCCTATTCCCTTGGGGCTTACAGGCAATTGGAATGATGTTAGAGAAAAATTACGAGATAATGGTGTGAATTTTACAGGATCTTATGTTAACGATCTACTAGGCAATCCTGTAGGGGGAACCTCTCATGGCTTTACAAATGCAGGATCGTTTGGTGCAGAACTAGAACTTGAATTTGGAAAATTCTCTCCGCTGCAAGGCCTCCTCTTTTTTACTTCTTTTGTTTACAGAAGTGGATCAAGTCTTTCCAAGAAAGACATTGGAAATGTATTTCCTGTGCAACAAGTCTATGGGAGCGAGACTTATAGGCTAAACGAACTTTATTTCAAGCAGATCCTCTTTGACGAGCGATTATTTTTAAAAGCTGGAAGACTTAACGGGGGAAACGATTTTTTAACATCTCCCCTATATTACTTATACGTCTCCAATGCTTATGACGGTAATCCCATTAGCATTTTCTTTAATGTTCCTTTTACCGCGTACCCCAATGCTACTTGGGGTGCTTATATCGCTGGAAAACCTCTAAAAAACTTTCTTATTAGAGTTGCGGCCTATACTTGTAATACGCATGCCATCAGTTCTAACGACTGCCATGGGGCAAATTTCACGTTTGATAACCCTCAAGGAGTGTTGTATATTAATGAATGGGTCTACGAACCCAATTTTTCCCTCGAGGGACACTACAAATTTGGATGGTATATCGTATCAAAGGCGCTACCCACTTATCTAAATGGGGAGGCAAGTTGTAATTGGGGCTACTATTTTCTTCTAGACCAAACAATCGCAAAAGGGATCACCCCCTTCGTCTGCCTTCTTTTTGCCCCTAAAAATAGAAACCAGTTCCCTTTCTTTACAACGGCCGGCATTGTTTTCAAAATCATTCCATGTAGACCCAATGACTCGATTGATTTAGGCTTTTGCTATGGGCATTACTCAACAGACTTGCGCCATGAACAACGGATGACCCACTTTAAACCCCAAAACTTTGAAGCTGGAATAGAGCTAAACTACTGGTGGCAACCCACCCCCTGGCTCGCGATCACCCCTGACATCCAATACGTCATCAATCCCAGCGGCTACGGCACCATCAAAAACGCGCTGGTCCTCGGCGCCCAAATCGGCATCACCCTTTAATTTTTTTGGTTTTGAGCCAGCGGATCTGGATTTGCTCGAGGGTGAAGCCGCGGGTTTCAGGGACCATGAAGTAGGCAAAGAGCCAAGCTACAATGGTGATGGCACCATAGAGAGCAAAGGTGCCGCTTTTACCGAGGAATTGGATGAGGGTAAGAAAAGTGAAAGCAACGATCATGTTGGAACCCCAATTTGCAACGGTGGCAAGACTCATCGCCTTTCCTCGAATCTTTAAGGGATAGATTTCTGAGATGAGGAGCCAAAAAATGGGCCCGAGGCTGATTGCAAAACAAGCCACATAGAACATCAAGCTAAAAACTGTGATCCATGGGCCTGAGTGCAAAGAAAGAGCGCCCAAACTAAAGACCATTCCCGCAAGGCCTACAAGAAGAAGGGGGCGCCTTCCCACTTTGTCCAAAAGCCAAAGAGCGATAATCGTTGCAAGAACGTTGACAACGCCCACGCCCACGGTAGCAAGAATGGCTGCCTTGTCAGATACAAAGCCTGCAAGTTGAAAAATCTGAGGAGCGTAATAGATCACCGTGTTAATCCCAGTGACTTGCTGAAAAATGGCAAGCCCGATTCCAATAACCATTGCTCTTTTAACCCAGGGATTCATTGCAGTTTTCATTTTTTGAGTTCTGAGTTTTAGCCCCTGTTTTATTTCTTTTAATTCAATACGAGCGCGTTTATCTCCATGCATGTGTTTTAAGGTATTTAGAGCACACTCTTCATGGCCATTTTTAATCATCCACCTCGGACTTTCAGGCAAAAATAGCATGCCGGCAAAAAGAGCTGTTCCAGGAAAAGCCGCAAGCCCTACCATCCAACGCCATCCCCCCGTTTCAGCAAATGCATAATCTACAAGATAGGAAACAACAATTCCAATAGTCACAGCAAGCTGGCTAAGTGAAACAAGGCGTCCCCTGATATAAGCAGGCGAAATCTCCGCAATATAAAGAGGCGAGATCATAGAAGCACTGCCAATGCCAAGTCCTATAAGAATCCTTCCTAGGCCAAACCAAATCATATCAGTTGCAAAGGCACAGAGAAGGGCAGCTATTGTAAAGACCGCTGCCGTCACAATCAAGAGGCGCCGCCTTCCAAATTTATCAGAAAAGTAACCGGCAAATGCTGCCCCAATGACTGCACCTAAAAGCACTGCGCTAATGATAAGCTCCACTTGCGTGTTCGAAAGAGCAAAATCCCTTTTAATAAATAAAATAGCCCCGGAGATCACTCCAGTATCATACCCAAAGAGCAACCCGCCCAAAGCCGTGATCGCTGCTGCAATATAAACGTAATATTTTCTCAAATTTCCGTGCATATTAAATCAGGCTACAGTATTTAAGGATTTATCAAAAAGACAATTTGGTTGCGGCAGAGTATATGGGAACAAACTTAGAGAAAGAACTAGAGGCGTTGATCAGAGAGAAGGATAAACTAAAGAAGCGGCGCCCCACGCTATACCAGAAAATCATCAGTGGATCACCCATTTACAGCGCTAAGGCAGATAAAAAATTAACCATGCTCAATGTAGAGGTCTTAAATCTAACAAAGAGTATTAAACAAAAAAGGACCCAAATCCGCCTATCAAAAAAGCAAAGCAAAAAACCCTCTCAAATCTGGAAATTCTTCGAATCCTTCGACTTCTCCAAGAAATAGCTTATTACTGCAAAATGGGTCTTTTCGTCCTTAATAGAAATTTTTGTAAATATATACAAAAACCTTCTGAGTTTTAAAAATTGTAGGCGAGACGAAGGTCTCCTTTTTGGGTGGCGATGTAGTGGTTGACCTCTGCGCTGTAGCGTAGCACCAGAGAAAGTCCTCCGTCAAAGAGGAATGCTAGGTCAATGCCGGGAACGAAAAGTGTGATCGGTTTATTAAACGTTCTTACGGCAAAATGGCCCCCCTCGCCTGCCAGGGCTGCATCATAGTGCTTGGTTTGGAGGTAGGCTTCATTGACACAGCTCACCCAAACTATTGGGGCAAAGCAGCCGCAATCGCCTATGCTAAAACTTCTAGAAAAACCCAGGCCAAGTTGAGATCTGAGCATGTTAGAATTCCTTGTTTTGACAACTAAATCAAGGCTGTCTGCTCCATGCTCTCTAAACCCTCTTTGCTGCAAGAACAAATAGTCTAGGTTTACAAAAGGTTCGATGGAATACTTGGGACAATTACAACCCACAATAAAATCTGTGCCGCCGCCCAGGTGAACCGTAAAGTCGTAGCCTACTTTGCTGTGCTTAGCCACACGATCGATGGTTCCAAATTGAATATTGCGAGAGGCATTGTAAGAGTTTATTCCGCCTACCAATGCGAGATCTACGAAAAAGCTTTCTTTGATCCAGTCTGAATAGACCCCAAAGTAACCACCGTTAACATCTCCATGGCCCCTATGATGTTTCCATTTGATATGGTTGTGGTTGTAGCCACCTCCAACACCCGCAACTATCCCATTGCAAAATGTATAATCAGCTCCCATAAGAACACCCTCTACATCGGTATAGAATCCCACTTGTTCGCCTATCCTGTCTTGTTCCATGTAATAGCCAAAAGGCTCCAGCCACACGTTGAGTTGTTTGCACTCCTGAGTGCGGTTCTTTGTGGGTACGGGATCCTCAAAAAGTCTTGTGACAAAAGACCTAAACGAGTCTGTCGATTCTTCCTCATCACACGGCTCATCAATATGAGCAGGGTGATTTGTAGATAGACGATGGGTAAAGATCGATGAAACCAAGCTGCTGGTATTTGCATTTAAAAGATCAAAAGCTCCAAAGATCGCTGGATGGAGCTGATCTAGAGCGCTTGTTGGATCAGATAAACCGCTCAGAACTACCGCTACGTTTGTTAGGTCAGTGACTAAGTTGTAGGAGAGGCCTACGAGGTATGCCGCAACTTGCTGCGGGTTATGATGGTTAACGGGACCTCCAAATATAAGCCCCCCTGTTTCGATTGTTAAAATCACGCTGTCTCCCACATATGCAACTGAAAATTGCACTGTCGGATTGGCACTGAAAGAAGAGGCAAACCCACCGTTTAGGGTTCCGGCTGTTAAAATCGTATACTTAGTTCCTACATCGTAAATGCCGCCTGCTGGGACAACTTCCAAGACACCGCCAAGTGTTGCTGCTCCTGTGACAGTAATAAAATCGGTGCCACCTTGAGGATCGATTTTATCTATGAGTGTTCCTGTTTGCGTGTATGTTCCATAGACAGGAGTTCCAAAACTATTTCCAGGAGCCACAGTTCCGCTGTTTGATACAGCACCCGCTCTCAAATTTCCCGTAAGAAATCCCCCCTGACTTACAGTGACATCTCCTACAGTTCCGGTCCCTGTTAACGTGCCTCCAGATCCGATTGTAGTTGCAGAAGTTATAGCTCCGGAAACACTCAATGTTCCACTATTAATAGTCGTTGCGCCGCTATAATTGTTTGCATGATTGAGGATCACCGTACCCCCTCCTAAGGAATCGTTAATGTTTAAGGGATTTGCACCGGAAATGAGACCGCTTAGAGTTAACGTTTGACCGTGTGGATCAATTGAGGTCAGTCCCGGACCGGTTAAGCTAATTGCGTTGGAGAGTGTTACGGGGTTCGTTTGAGACTGCAATGTGCCTGTATCCATTTGAATAGTACCTCCACCGGCAAAAGCATTGGCTGACACAAATACAACAGTAATTCCATTTTTAATAATTGTTGTGCCTGCTAATGAACTCGCCACTGAAGGAGAGAGAGAGAGGGTCCCTCCCGTTCCGGAAGAATTAATGATAGTGAGAGTTTGACTGGAGCTTGAGGTGAGCACCCCTCCTAGAGTTAGACCAAAACCCTTTGTGTCAATCGTGGCATTTCCGGATAACGTGATTGGGTTGGGCACACTAAGTCCAGTGATGGTTGGTTGGAGTGTCGTGCCTGTGTCCATGGTGAGAAGGGCAGAGGTTCCCCCCAAACTGCCGTTATTACCTATGCCAAGTGTTCCAGTCTGCAAAGTTGTTCCCCCTGTGTAACTGTTAGCAGTAGGAAAAAGTATACGGCCAGATCCCGGTGTTGCCTCTACAATAACACTACCCCCGCTTATGCCTGCCGAGGAAAGGGTATCTTCAATTGTACAGTCTGCAGAAGAGCTTGAGTCAATAACTATTGAGGGTGCTGCAATTATAGGCGCATCGATTGTATGGCCTGTTGCTGTCGAAGAAAAAGAAATCCCCCCGCAGCTAATAGAACCTGCTCCCGCTGCATTAATTGCGTAGGATGTAGTACCATTAAACATCATACTTTCGGCAGTCTCAGCGGCACTGAGGCCTATGGTTATCATAGTCTCTGGAGCAATTGTAGGGAAGATGGCGGGTTTAACATTAGAAGGCAAACCATTAGTCCAGTTTCCAGATCCGGTCCACATTCCCCCACCACCGACATTCCACGATGTTTGACCAAACACAACCTGCAACGAGAGAATGCAGATCAGGCTTAAGCCAATTTTTCCAAGTCTTTTAGTATCCATGTGCACCTATATAAATCTTTATATCCTTTTCCCAGTTTTTAAGATTGAGGTCAAAGGGATTCTTATTCCGCGTGCATATTTAATCACACACCTGTATTTTGGGGATGTTATGCAAAATATTGGCAACTACAAAATCATAAAGTCTATAGGGAAAGGGGGAATGGGCGATGTCTATTTGGTAGAGGATCCTGTTTGCCAAAGGGAGGTGGCCTTGAAGCAGATCAGGAAAGAGCTGCTTAAGCATAAGAACATTCAAGAAAGATTTTTAAGGGAAGCTAGGGTGGCTGCCTGCTTGACCCATCCTTCGATTATTTCTATCTATAGTATAGATGAGGAAAAAATTTTTTATACAATGCCCTATGTTGAAGGAAAGACGTTGAAGGCTGTTTTGGCAAGCGCGTCTATTCATGTTTTTTTGCAAGTGTGCCAAGCGATTGCCTATGCCCATTCTAAAGAAATTTTACATAGAGATCTGAAGCCTGAAAATATCATCGTAGGTAAGTTTGGCGAAGTGATCATTATAGACTGGGGCCTTGCTGATTCGATTGATGTAGAGGTTAAGGTCAAAAAGGAATTCACAAAACCTGGGAAAATTGTAGGGACTCTTCCTTACATGACCCCTGAAAGAGTGCTTGGGGGGGCGGCTTCTGTCCAGACGGATATTTATGCATTGGGAGTGATCCTCTATCAGCTATTAACGCTAAAGTTTCCCTTTAAAAGAACAACGGTGGAGCATTTTCAAAAGAATTGGAAAAGTGAAAAACTCACTCCCCCCATCGAGGCCGCACCTTATAGAGATATTCCCATCCAACTCAATGAGATCTCTGTCAAATGCCTAACCAAGGGGTACAAGAATGTTTCAGAAATGATTAAAGATCTCCAAACATTCATCGAAGGGAAGCCTGAATGGGTATTATCAACAACACTGGATATCCATCACAAAAAAGATTGGGCGTTTCAAGAAAACATCTTACTGGCTAAACATATCGCATTGACCCAAGGGACTCAGGTCATGGAATGGGTGAATATGATGATCTCAAAAACCTCCTTTTCAGAAAATATCCGCTTGGAGACGAAGGCGGCCATTACAGGTCAAGGAGTGGGATTTTTATTGGGAATGCCAGAAGCAGTAGCAGGATTGGAGGAGGGGTATTGTATTTGGTTAGGACCTGAAGGGATCACCCTCTTCCGCTCAAATGTCGAGGTGTACCACATTAATCAGCCTACTCGGGAAGCAAAAATCGTTATTCTTAAAATGGACAATCACCTCCGTTTATATTTAGACGGCCATCTCGTTTTAAATTACCTAAGTTTGCTTCCCAGTTTCGGCAATCGGATTGGAGTCCTTTCTAAGGACACCCTTTTTGAAATAGACAAAATCTCCATTTATGAGGGAAGCACCAATGTGATGGTTAAGTGCCTGGCTATCCCCGATGCTTTTTTAGCAAAAAAACTCTACCCGCAGGCGCTTGCGGAGTACCGCCGGATCAGTAAATCCTTTGCCGGAAGGGCGGAAGGGAGGGAAGCCCTTTTTAAAGCGGGAATCACATTGCTGAAAATCTCGTTTAACCAAGCGCATGAAGAATTTGGTAAGCTCCATGGAACACCGAGCGAGCCTCTAGAGTATCTAGGAAAATCTCTTGTCTATAAAGCGCTAAAAGACACTATTGAAGAAGCAAAATGCCTCGAGCTTGCACTGCGCAAATACCCCAAACATCCCCTCACTCCAACTTTAGTGGAACACATTATCTTGCGTTTGCATGAGGCCTCTTTTTATAACAGGGTTGACGCCTACCATTTTGCTCTGATTTGCCAGAGATTTTTGCCGGAGATTTTTTCTAAAAAAGAACACCAAGCCATTATCGATAGTCTCACCTCCCACTGGGAAAGGCTCCCCTTTGCTGCAGACACAAAAACAGCGCTCGCCTTTTGGCTTGGAAAGAAACTTGCCCTTGCTGAGATGGGAGCTTCTGAGGCCTTAAAAGAGCTTGAGAATCCCACACTCCCCTATCCTGAAATCTGGAAACTCTTAGAAAAAAAGGAATGGGAAAAAGCGGCAAAAAGTTTTGCCAAACACTCAAAGAAAGAGCTGCAAGATGACACATCTCCCCTCTTTTATTTATACGGCTGCTATTTGCGCGGGTCCCTAGGAGAAGCTCACGCCCTTAAGCATTTTTCACTAGTAAATATGACCCCTTTCCCTCAAACAGCGGCGATCCTTGCACATTTTTTATTAAGCAAAATTGATTCGAAGTGGAAAATTTCTGCCTTTTACTACGAAAAAATCTCCCTTTTAAAACAGCTGATTCTTTATTATCATTGTGGAAGTGACAAAAAGAAAGAAACCCAATTTAAAAAAGAGCTCACACGTGTCAAAACCTCCAATCATTCCTGAGATCTTACAACATGAGATCGCCTATCACGGCTTTTTTGATGTGCATCTCGACCTTTTAGCACTCCCCCATGGAGCAAAACAACACTACACTTCAGTTCACTTAAAAATCGACTCTGCCGCCGTCCTTGCCCAAACCCCCGATGGAAAACTTGTTCTCATTAAAGAATACCGCCATCCTACTAAACGTTGGCTTCTCAGCTGCCCCGGCGGACGGCTAGACACAGGTGAATCCCCCATTGAGGCTGCCAAAAGAGAACTCCTCGAAGAAACAGGCTACGAAGCGGATGAATACATCACTCTAGGAACAATCCACCCCATCCCCGCTCTTACAGCAGTAAAAGTCCATTACGTCTTGGCCAAAAACGCCAAATACGTCGCCCCCACCGCCCACGAACCCTTTGAGCTGATCGAACTCTGCCTCAAGACCCCCGCCGAAATCCGCCTGGAGCTCGCCTCAGGCAATCCCATCGACGGTACCCTCTGCACCGCCCTCTACCTCCTCGCTAATTATATACCAAAGTAACTTCAAAATTTGAAAAAATTATTTTTCTT
>JABDAY010000008.1 GCA_013288895.1 Chlamydiota bacterium
TCTAGGTTTATTCGAAAATCAACTCTTTTTCTCTTTCGGTTAGGGGGCGGAACATCCCTTCGGGGAGGGTGCCTAGTTGCAGGCCGCCGATCCTGATCCGTTCGAGTGATTCCACTTTAAGTTCAGCTTTTTGAACGAGAAGGCGCACTTCCCGTTTTTTCCCTTCCATGACGATAATTTTTACGGTGTTGCGTCGTACTTTTGTGACTTTTTTTGGTTTGATCCAGACACCTTCGATAAAAGCTCCCTTGGAAATGATCTTTAGATCGAAATCGTTGATCTCCCGGTCTGTTTTTACAAGGTATTCTTTTGCGATGTGTGCTGAGGGGTGGATCACCCTTTGAGCAAAATGACCATCATTTGTAACGAGAAGCAGGCCCGTGGTATCTCTGTCAAGTCTTCCGATGGTGAAAAGCCTTTCATTGAGATGGGCAAAAAGCTCGATGACTAATTTTTTTGTTCCTACCGGTTTATTGGCGCAGATGTAACCATTGGGCTTGTTTAGAATGTAGTAAGCTTTTTTTTGCTCTCCTTTAACGCGCTGCCCATCAATGCGAATATCATCTTCTTCCCAGGAGACTAGTGTTTGGGGCAAAAAAACAGTCTCTCCATTGACGTCTACCTTGCCGGCAAAAATAAACTCTTCACAGGCCCTTCTGGAGGCGATTCCTGCCGCTGATAAGGCTTTGCTTATTCGTTTCTTTTCCATAATGGTGAGAAGAATAACCTAAAGCAGAGATATATACAATATGTTATGATGGGAGGGGAAGATCGGGCACGCACGCGGGCACGGGCACGGGCACGAAAGAAAAGTTCTTGGAGTTAGGGGTTTATGGCAAAAGATGTAAAACTTATTTTACTTAGGCATGGGCAGTCAGAGTGGAATAAACATAATTTATTTACAGGGTGGGTGGATATCCCTTTGAGTTTGGAGGGGATAGAGGAGTCTGTTAAGGCGGGTAAAAAGATCTCCCATTTGCCTATAGATATTATTTTTGTTTCGTCGTTAATCCGCTCTCAAATGACTGCAATGTTAGTCATGGCACATCATAAGAGCGGCAAGATCCCTTGCATTCAGCATCCTCATGAGGGGAAGCTCGAAAATTGGGCAAAAGTTTATAGCGAAAAAGCAGAAGAGGAGCTCATTCCAACGATTCGAGCTTGGGAGCTCAATGAGAGGATGTATGGGAAACTCCAAGGATTAAATAAGAAAGAAACAGCCGATAAATTTGGAAATGAGCAGGTTCAAATATGGCGCCGCAGCTACGAGATCCACCCACCGGAAGGGGAAAGCCTTAAGATGACAGGTGAAAGGGCCATTCCCTATTTTAAAAAACATATTCTCCCCCATTTGCTGAAAGGTGAGAGTGTCCTCATAGCAGCTCATGGAAACTCCCTTCGGGCAATCATGATGTATTTAGATAATCTAAGCCCAGATCAAGTGGTTCATCTCGAGATGGCTACAGGGGATCCTGTTGTTTATACTTTTCATGGCAAGGACTGGAAAAAAAATGAAACTGTTTGACATTCTTGGGTGCAAGAAAGAGGATCAATTCGTGGCGACAGCAAGCTTGGCTGAGTCGATCAATCAAGCTCTTTTTTCTGCGTGGTTTGATGGGACAAGGGAAACGGGAAAAAACCATTTTTTAACTATAGGAGTAGAAGATGAGGCAGTTTCAAAATCTTTAAATCGTTTGGAAAAATTCGGTTGCCGTACAAAAATTTTGCCGTTAAACAGCAATGGGCAACTCACCAAAGAGATATTGCAAGAGCACATAGGCCCCAGAACTTGTATGCTGACGATTGCTTGGGCAAATCCCCTCACCGGAGTGATCCAGCCGATACAAGAGATTGCAGAGCTTTGTAAAGAAAAAGGGGTTTTGCTCCATGTTGATGGGGAAGCTGTTGTTGGAAAAATCTATTTTAGACTGCAAGACTATCCTATCCATTATTTTTCAACTAACTCTAGCCTCATCGTAAAAGAAAAAACACCTTTCACTCCTCTGATTCTTGGGCAAGCTGATTTAAACGTTCGGTTTGATGACTTGATTGATAGAGTTAATCACTTTGAGCATATCTGCACCGAAACTGCCCGTTTAAGAGATCTTTTTGAAGAGCTTATTTCTGAAAAAGGGGAGGTCCATTTCCAAAAAGCAGAGAGGCTAACCAATATTTCTGTTTTTTCTTTTCCTCGAGTTTTTGCTGATTCGTTTGTATATCAACTCAAAAAGAAAGGGATTGAATGCAAAGCTGCAGGCAAATATGCAATGAGTTATTCTTTAACGCACAAAACGACAGAAGAAGAGGTTGAAAGAGACGTGGCGATGATTTTTAAAACTGCCGATTTTTCTATGGACGCCCCACAAAAAAGGGTTTGTGTGGGAATAGTGGAAGACCTGGAGCTCCATCTTCTTGTGAATGAAACGAGTGGAATCATTGAAAATGCAAAATTTCAAGCAAACGGATCTCAGTTACTTGTCACTGCAGCTGAAATCACTTGTGGAATACTCATAGGAAAAAATCATGGCCAAGCAAGGCGGATCAACGCTGAGCTGATTGATAAATATCTAACTCTACCAAAGGAAGGTTACCCGATCTTAAATCTCCTTCTTGCTGCTATTGATAGCGCGGTAGAAAAATGTTCTGACATCCCTTATACAGAAATTCACGAGTCGCCCCCGTCAGATCTTTTTGAATCGCAAGGGATTTATCCAGGTTTTGAAACGATGAGTGAATTTCAGAAAATCGATGTGATAGAACAAATCATTGAAAAAGAGATCCGTCCTTATGTCGAGCTCGATGCAGGCGGCGTGGAGGTGCTTGATTTAAAGGATAATGAACTGACTATTGTTTACTCAGGTTCTTGCACCACTTGCTACTCATCTACCGGTTCAACTCTAAACGCTATTCAACAAATTTTGAGAGCTAAGGTGCATCCAGAACTCGTCGTTGTGCCCAGACTTTAAATTCTCGAGATCCTCAATAAATTGAAAAAGAAGTGGATCGAGAATTTGTTCCAGTGGCCATGTTTTGCCGCTGAGCGCAGAAAGAGAGGTTGCGGGTTGATCGATTGATTGGAGGATTTCCTCTGCCATGTTGACGTTGAATCCCACTCCTAATACAATTCCTAAAAGTTTATCTAGTATCTTTGTTTCGCATAAAATGCCTGCGATTTTTTTGCCGTCGATCTGAACATCATTGGGATACTTCATTTTGGCGGTATATCCAAGCTCTTTTAATAGTTTCATACAAGAGAAAGACATCAGTTGGGCGAGATGTTTGAGATGAGGAAAGTCGGGTTCTACAGTAAAAAAGAGGGAGGCATAAATATTTTGACCTTTGGGAGAGATCCAGCGGCGTCCATTTGTCCCTCGCCCCCTTGTTTGCTCTTCAGCTGTGATGCAAGTAAATCCTTCATGATCTAAGATATGGGCATTATTTTTAGCCCAGCTGTTTGTAGAGTCGATGATATCAAAATGAATATAATTGATATTTTTAGTTTTCATGGTAAGATAATGATATGTGGAATCACAGATATTTAACAAGAATTGATTTTAGAATGATTTTCGTCTTACTCGCCCTTATGGGGGTGAGCTTACTCGTAATTTCTGCAACGACGATGGATAGCGATTCTGAGTCATTTTTAACTTCTACGGTAAAGCATCAGATACAGTGGTTTACGATGGGGTGGGTACTATATTTATTTTTTGCAGGAATGGACTATCATAAGCTTAGGGATTGGACGTGGGTTCTTTACATAGGGATCATTTTCATGCTTTTTGGACTTTTTTTTACCACCCCTATACAAAATGTCCACCGGTGGTACAGAATTATGGGGATGACCCTGCAACCTTCCGAATATGCCAAATTAGTTGTCGTCATTACCTTGAGTTGGTATTTAGAAAGGAGGGAAAGGGGGGTGATTCAGGCAATTGGGATCGTCCTTGTCCCTTTTCTTTTAATCCTTAAACAGCCTGATTTGGGGACAGCGCTTGTCCTTTATCCTATTGCCCTTGTCATGTTTTATTTTGGCGGAGTTAAAAAAAGAGCTGTCTCAATCATGTCCCTAATGGGAATTGGCACCTTTATTTTTGTCCTTTTGATGTTTTTGGGCGTTCTTTCGCATGATGAGCTACGTCCCTATGTCACTAAAGTGATTAAAGAATATCAATATGAAAGATTGAATCCCAATACCTATCATCAAAGGGCTGCACAGACAGCAATTGCCCTTGGAGGTTTTACAGGCTCGGGTTGGCATAAAAGTGAGTTTACCGGAAAAGAATGGCTTCCCGCTGCACATACAGATTCTGTATTTGCCGCCTTTGGGGAGGAATTTGGTTTGATAGGAGTGTTTTTCCTCCTCCTTTTATTTTTCGGTTTAATCTATTTTGGATTTCAGGTAACAGCTGTAGCTAAGGACAGATATGGGCGGCTCCTCTCGTCTGGCATCACGGTTTATCTTGCGATGCACGTGATTGTGAATGTGGGGATGATGTGTGGCTTTTTACCGATTACCGGCGTCCCCTTGATTTTGGTGACCTATGGAGGATCCTCGGTGTTATCGACAATGATTGCGCTGGGAATATTACAAAGCATCTATAGCAGAAGGTATACAAATGGTTGATAAGCAAAGTTTACATCCTTTTATTTTGACTCCCAGCTCCTGGCTTGGAGAAGGAAAAATACAGCTTAACATGGTTGAAGAGGAATTAGCTTTTTTTACCCGCTGGAACGTAGCTAATACTAACAACTCGGGACAGATCGAATGTGTTCAAGAGATCCAGGTTAAAGGGCTCTCTGATATCATGATCAACCACTTTATTTTTTACGATATCACCCCCAATTCCTTCACCATTGATCTTGAAAATCAGGCTCTTGGCAAAGTGGTTGGCCAAGGGATCATCAATGACCAGGTGATTGGGTGGGAATTCCGCGTAGTAGATATGGGTTTTGAGGGATTTGAATTTTATGAAAGACAAATCGATGGCTCTTACCTAATGCGCGCAGAATATGCCACCTCAGACCAATTTAGAACACTTATCAAAGGAAAAGTATGGGTCCCCTCAGCTCCGGAAAAAAAGCAAAAATAATCTTCCTGTTTATTGTCTGCTTTTCTCAACTAACAGCAGCCATGACAAAGGTAGGCTATAATGCTGTCGAAATTGGAGATAAATTCGATACGATCGAGGGATGTGCAGGAAGACCTTATCGTATTTGCTCAAAAGGGGGAGAGACCTACGAGTATGAGTACGTCGAAAAAATCGTCTTCACCGATAAAACAAACGTCACAGTCAACCACTATTACTTCATTGTTTCAAACGGGATCATCGTCGGCAAACGGTTTAAGATCGAGCGCTCTCCCGCCTATAACATGATCTATCAAGAAGATCCGAATATCTATAGCTACTAGCTATAGAAGAAGTTCAGATCGTTCTGATAATTAAAAGATCTACAATATTTACTGTAGTACCCCAACCCGCATGTGCTATCCTCTGTTTGAAGCGTAACGACATTGAGAGGGTCAACTAGTGGAAAGTAGCTATCCTCGCCTGAGAGGCTTACTCTTTCTGCTACAAGCCGTTCTAGTTCTAATAATTTTAATTCTCCGGTTTTTGTGATCGTTGCTGCCAGGGATTCTATCTGTGCCATTTCTCCTGCTTTGTTGCTTGCATAAGACTCGATTGTTCCTGCTATGCGGCATGCTAGAGGTTCCTTTTTTGCTATAGCTTGAACGCGTTTATCTGCTTTTTTTAATGCTGCCTCTGCTTCTTTTGCTTCTCTGACTATTCTATTTGCTAAGGTTCCTTGTATTGAGATTTCTCTCTCGTTTTTTATTTTCGACGAGGCTGCCACAACCATCAATTCTAATGTTCGACGTATTTCTATGAGCTCTCTTGTTTTTTCGGATATGGTTGTTCCTGCTTCAGATGCGGTGTTTTTTGCTTCTAGGGCTTTTTTTACGGCGCTTCTTGCCTTGATCGCTCCCTCTTTTGTTTTCGCGTCTTCACTTTCTTTTGATAGACGCATTTTTTCTGGAAGCTCTGTTAGACTGTTTCCCAATTTTACTGCCTGTGCAACTTCTTCTGTTAGGCTGATTGTTAAGGATGCGATTGTTTCTTTTAAGCGGCATGCCAAGGGTTCATCTTTTGCTGTAGCGTGGGCCCGCAAAGCAGCTTCCATTACTACTGCCCCTGCTTTTCTTATTGTTGCCTTGGCTTTTAGGATTCTTTCGACTTCTCTTATTAAGACCGCTTCTAGCATATTCGGATCTCTTTTTTTCACCTCTTCTTTGTCTATGTTTCCCATTAGTTCTTGTGAGCCATTTATCTTTTTCCTCTCCGTGGATATGGTGTCTCTTGCTTCCAGTACCGTGTTGTATGCTTCCATGGTCTCTTTGATGGCTTTTTGCGCTATGGCGGCTTCCATTCCCGTGTTTCTTGTTTCTGCCGGCTTTTGTGAGGGGCTTTCTGGCGGTTGAGGGGCAACCAATACGGTTAAGGGATTTGATGTATCAATAGCGGTCATATTTTTCTCCTTTTGATGTTTTTCATGGTAATATTTTAGATAATTAACTTTTAAAAGTATAGTAAAATATAACTTATTAAGTTTAAATAAGTTATATACAACAGGCTGCAAGTGTAATAAAGACGCGTTTCTCCCTAAAAATCAATAACTTACGTTCTTTTATAAAGGAATAGTAGAAAATCATAATAAATACTTGATTTTTATATTAAGTTTATTATATAATAATGTTTTTAACAATTAAGGTAATTATGGTTACGGTTGTTCCTAGTCAAAGTTTGTGTCAGCACTTAGATAAAAATCCCGACACAGTGGCTACAGGTGTTTTAAATGTTGCTCGTGATGGTCTGTGGGGTGGTCAATCGGTCGCCGCTACAGGCTTTACTATGCGCGCGACGGCTGCCATCCCCTCTAGTGCAGCTGGAATGGTTAGTGCTCCTTTTCTCTTGCAAACAGCCTCTCAAATGGCCTATTCCACAGCTGCTATGGCAGTTGTTGGCATTCCTGCTTATTATGTTTATTGTAAGGCTACGGGAAATAAGTTTGAATGGAAAAAAGTACTTACATTTTTGATAGCAGCTTCCCTTGCGATTGTTCTCTGGAATTATGGACAAGCCCTTGGGATAGGCTTGGGGAATCTAATACCTACCGTGGGTGGTGTCGATATTGGAAAATGGATTGGTGGGCTTATTTTAGCTCCTATATTTTGTGGAGTTTTGGAAGGAGGTATCCAATTTCTTGTTCGCTATGTTGCGGATAGGAAGAATAAGACTGATATTGATAAACAACTTTTCTCTAAGGAATTGAAAAAGAATATCACCTGGGGAGCTATTCCAGGAGCTGTATGGCAGATGGTATTCTTTATCTTCACCGCTGTTATTTTTGCTAATTTTGGCGGTTCTATCCCCACATGGGCACAAGCAGTAATTACAGGTACAGCTATTTCCATTGCGGTTTGTATAGCGAATCTAGCAACTGCTAAACACATTCAAGAGGAAATGGACAAACTTAAAAAAGAGAAAGAACAATTGGTCACACCTACATTAGTTACTGAAAAGAATATTGCCCACTTCTGTAGATCACATCCCGGTGTCCAGCTAGGAGAGGAAGTTTTTTTAGCCTCTTCAATCAAAAACAAAATCACATATAAATAAATTTTAATTTTTACGTTATCATAGTAATGCGTATTTTACTTGACTTACATTATCAGTTTTGATAAATTATTAGAGTTAAACAAACCTAAGGAGATCGTGTATGTCAGGAAATGTAAGCGAAAAAATTACTTTAAATTTTAGTTGGATGGGCCCAAGTAGTAGGGTGAGTGAGCAGAAAGACTTAAGTGTTCATACTATAGACCTTGTGTTTAAAGATGCAAATACCAATACCAGCGTAGTTATGCCAGACGATATTCAACCTTCTAGAATTGTAAAACTTCCGTTTACATGTCCGGGTCCACTAAAAGTAACGATTGAACAAATACGCGATCTTAAGATCTATGCTAGAATTTATATGGGAAGACCCAATGAAGGATCTTCTATTAGACGGATGCCAGCTAGAGAAATTACATTAAAAGTACCACAAGAATTAAAAATTGGGAAAACCTATAATCTTGAGGTCACATCTGTTGACACATCTGATGATCTTTCCTTGTCAGCGAATCTCGTGGAGGAAGGGGGATTTGATAGAGATGAATTTCAAAGGCGGGCAGGAAATATGGGTGAGGCATTGATTAGAGAGGGGCGACAAAATCTTGAGCTACTCTCAAGAGGAGGAGTGGTAGTTTTTGATTCTTCTTCCACAAGAGGAGATGTGCTTGCTCATGGATTGAGAGGGGTGATTCGCGCGGGGCAACAAATGATCCCGGCACTTGAGGTCCCACATACCCAGCCTTTAGAAGCCCCTGAAGATCCTTTAGAAGCCCCTGAAGATTTAGATAAATTGAGCGTAGATGAATTGCAATCACTTTTTAATAAAACCTTTATAAAGGATAAACAGTTTGAAATTGCACGTACGAAAGCGGCCAAGGCTGGCGATATAAATGAACTGAATAGAATTGTTGCGCTTGAGGTTCAGAACTCTCAATTGCTCATGAATCTGGGTGAAGCATTAGAAAAAAAAGGAGTGACACCTCAAATGCCCGACTCTGAAGAGTTTCAATCTGCAGCGAATGAATCTGCACAATCTCAGGCTGAACAACTACACGCTGTTCAAGAAATGTGCATACAGCAATAGAGGTAAACTAGAGAGTTAAACAAATAAGGAGATCATGTATGTCTGCAAGGGCTCTCCTTAGCGCAACCTTCTTTTAGCTATTTATGAGACCATTACGGTGAGTAGCAGAAGCAAGAATCTGCGCATCACAGCCAGCGCGAGCAGCGACTTGGGCGGCTAGCTGGTCGTCTTTAAATACGCCAGGTATTTTGCGATAGAGGGGCTCTGATGTTTTTGGATCGTATTCCATTTGAGAGAAAATCCAATCTGGCAGTGTATCACTTGATATTCGATCGTGTGTTGCAATAACGGACAAGCAATTTCCCTTTGTTCCCAAACGCTTTAATAGTCCGTTGCTAAAAGCTGCAGCATTCTCTGGGCTTGCTCCATTGTAAGGTTCGTCCATGACGATTAAAAAACGTTGGGCATTGTTTTCATCTGCATCTTGGACAAAAAGGGTAGCTCTCTTAATCTGAGCCTGAAAGTGGGAAAGGCCTCCGGCGGCATCTTCGTGTGTATTTAATGCGGTTCGGATGTTATCAAAAGGGGTTATTGTCAACTCTTGAGAAGGAACAACGGTTAGAGTCTGTGCCATAACAGCTGCGTCAACCACAGCTCGAAGAAGAGTTGATTTGCCGCCCCCATTAGGGCCAGTAAACACTTCATTACAAGCTGGGGTCAATTTCACTGAATTGAGAACTGGATGATTTGCGACCTGTGGATTAAAAAGTCCTTTAGCCTGGAAGATTGCGTCTCCGGAAGTATAATTGGCTAGACTGTATGGAGTTGTTGCATCACTTTGTAATAAACGGACACAGGAAAGGACGGTATCGATTTCTGCAAGTGCGACAAGAGCTTTCTCAATTTTATTCCGGATCGATTTATCTTGTAGATACTGCATGGAGATCAGCATCGGGTGCCACATCCATTGCGCCAAACAATTCCCTTCTGGGCCGAGTTTTTTTAATGCCTGGAAAAGAGGTTGCAATTCAGGATCGTTGAAGAATTGTTCTAATGCATTAAAGTGTTCCAAACTATCTATAAATTGTACTTCTGATAGTGCTTCGTAAATTTTTGTAGCGCTATCAATGAAGTGAGCAATATTTTGCATTTTGTGTGTGTAGATTTTAGCCACTTCCCGGTCAGCTAGTAGCCAACGGTATGTTCCTGGAATGGTCGATAATACGCTAGCGCCAATACCTATGGCACCAACAGCCTGTGCAGACTCAGGCATCGAAAATAGCGAGGGGGTTAGTACCCCTGTGCTACCCGAATAACGTTCGGCAAATTGTGCCACTGTTGGATTTGTTGCCATGATTCCTGCTCGCATGACTCCGTAAGCTGATAGTGCTGTAGCGGCAGCTGCTGTGGTACCTAATTTTAACCAAGAAGTAGCGGTCTCATATTGTGCACAACACTCACGTAAAAGAGACGATTTATTGCCATAACGTTGCAAGCGTTCAGGCAAGTTCTGAAAGCCTAATTTTCCCACGCAATTGGGGGGTTGTACTTTATTCCAAAAACTGAGAAGAGGCCCCTCATGTTGCTCCATAATGGAGAGGTTGTCAGAGATCGTTTCTTGTAAGTCAGGATCTTCGTGTAAAGCTCTAATAGGAATTTGTCTCCTTTGAAGGTCGGTAAGATTTGTTAGTGGGTGGGTGAGTCTGTCCATAAGAAATGTTTGTCCAAGAACCGTAGACGTATTGTCAATCGCTTGTCCGAAATATCGATTTTTAGACTGGGCATCGCCACAAGCTAGTTGCATTTCTCTGGCGGTTACTGCTCCTAATGATGTTACATCTTTTTCCAAGTTTGCCAACATAGATGCGTTTTTATCTTCTTTTGACTCTTTTCCTTTTTTAGGACCTTTTTGTGAAGGAGTAGCGATAACCACTTCACACTCTTTAGAACCGGAGGCGATAATTGTTGTACAGATCGTTCTAGAGATTGTATCGGTAGTATCGATTGACAATACTTTTTGCCTTTCTACAAATTTAACAGGGTCCCCTTGCGGTGATCCAACATCTTGGATCTCTCTGACTGGATAAGCTCCACTTTGATCTTCCGCCAATAATCTTCTATTGTAATTAGCTTCTGTAATTATAACCGACATAAAAAGTCCTTTGTTTATTTTTATATAAACTTATCATTAATTATAATAAAAAAAGGAAAATAATGCAACTAAAATAAAATCAAAAAGAAATGACGTGTAGATAAATTTTTATTTTTGTGCTATCCTGGTAATGAGTATTATAATATTGGAATATAATATTGGTTTTTGATAAATTATTGTTCCAAATGTTTGCGGCAGTCGTAGCGCTAAATTGTGGAACTCAAGAATTAAATACAACAAGGAGATCATGTATGTCTGCACCTCCAATAAATACAAAAATTACTTTGAATTTTAGCTGGACGGGGCCGAATAGTAATGAGCTAATCCATCAGAGAACCGTAAAGGTTACGGCGATAGGCGTTATATTTAAAAATTTTGATATTAGCTTTCCTATTCCGGACAATATAGAACCCTCCACAATTACAACACTTTCACGTAGAGTTCAAGTATTGGATGTAAGAGTAAAAAGGGAAGGAGTTTCGTCTTCAATGTATGTAGCGATTGAACAAATGGACAATTTTAGAGTTGAAGCTAGTGTTTATATAGATAACGGTGATAAATGGTCTCTTTTTAGAAGAATTCCATTAAATAGACCTAAAGAACTTAAAATTGGCCAAACCTATAACCTTAAAATCACATCTGCTGCTGCAGATGGTGGTGATGTTTCCCTCTCAGCTAGTCTTTTGGAAGAAAAAGTGGAGCCTCAGATTTCCGACTCTAAGAGTGTTCAAGCTGCAGTTGGTCAATCTGCACAAGCTTCAAGCTGAAGAACTACACATGATTCAAGATGTATTACAATCTGCAGCGGGGCCATCTACACAAGCCCATGGTGAGGCAGGACATAACCTTGAAGATTGTATACAGCAATAGGGGTTTTTTATGTACAATTTTGAAAGTAACAAGGAGATTATATATGTCTGGAGCTATAAGTGAAAGAGCTGCTTTGCCGGTTTCACTGCCTGCACCTGCAATAAATACAAAAATTACTTTGAATTTTAGTTGGACGGGGCCGAGTAGAATGAGGAGCCATCAGAAAGAGGTAAGGGTTAAGGCAATAGATGTTATATTTGCAAACTTTAGCGTTAGCTTATCTATTCCGGATAATATACAACCCTTTTTAACTACAGAACTTTCATATAGAGTTCAAATATTGGGTGGACCTGTAAAAAAAGAAGCATTTCCGTCTTCACTAAAAGTAGCAATTGGACAAATGCATGGTTTTAAGGTTAATGCTAGAATTTATATGGGAGGTGCTGATGAAGGATCTCCTCCTAGAGAAGTTCCATTAGATATACCTAAAGGACTAAAAATTGGTCAAACCTATGATTTAGCCATTACATCTGTTGCCACATCTAATGACCTTTCCCTTTTAGCCACCCTTTTGGAAAAAAAAGAAGTGGAACCTAAAACTAAAGTATTTAAGGGGTTCGATAGTTAAATCACGAAGTGATGGCAGTTGTTAGCCGTGGCGTGACCGAAGGGAACCCACGGGCTGTGTTATTATTTACATCATAGCCGCGAGCAGCGGCGACAGAGGCAAAAAGAGTGTCGCCGCTGCTCGCGGCTCTATGAAGGGATGCATTTTTCCGTGGGTTCCCTTCGGTCACGCCACGGCTAGCAACTGTAGCCGCATTCGCGGCAAAATTACCGCTTCGCGGTTAAGAAAATCTTCCATCTTTGTTTTAAAAAAACTAAAATCTATCTTTACCACGAAGTGGTAATCAAATCGCGAAAGCGATGGCAGTTGCTAGCCGTGGGTGACCAACGGGAACCCACGGAACTAAACCGCGATTTTGATGTCGACGCCGGCGGCAACTGGGAGAACTTTCAGCTTGTCGATGGTCTCAGGGGTGGGGTTGAGAATGTCGAGCAAGCGGATATGGGTTCTGATCTCGAACTGCTCGCGCGATTTTCTATCAACGTGAGGAGAGCGGAGAACTGTGTAGATCTCTCTTTTAGTAGGTAGTGGGATCGGTCCTGCGATCCTGGCACCTGTTCTTTTTGCCGTCTCAACGATATCCTGAGTGGACTTGTCAAGTACACGCTGATCATATCCTTTGAGGCGGATTCTGATTTTTTGTCTGGATTGTTTTGCCATAGGTAAAATTCCTTATTTTTTTGTAAGTTCTTCTTGTATTTTCGCAGGTACCCGCTCAAAGTGGCTCGGCTCCATCGTATAAGTAGCACGGCCGGAGCTTAATGAACGGAGCTGCGTCGAATAGCCAAACATCTCGCTAAGGGGCACTTCAGCAGTGACCTCAACATAGGCTTTATGTGTTGTTTGGCTCATGATTCTGCCACGTCGTCTGTTAACGTCCCCGATCACATCTCCCATGAATTGTTCAGGAGTTGAGACCACCACTTTCATGATCGGCTCTAGGAGAATAGGCTTAGATTTGCGCGCTGCGTCTTTTACAGCCATGGATGCGCAAATTTTAAAGGCCATCTCGTTTGAGTCAACTTCGTGGTAGGATCCGTAGACAATAGCGACTTTAACGTCGACAAGGTTGTATCCGGCAAGAACGCCCGTTGCCAGACCCTCTTCGATCCCTTTGATACAAGGGGTGATATATTCCTTGGGGATCACGCCGCCGACAATCTTACTGACGACCTCATTGCCTTTGCCTGCTTCATTGGGTTCGATCTCCAGTGAAACGTGAGCGTATTGGCCACGTCCGCCCGATTGTTTGACGTATTTTGTGTCAGATTTGCCGGGGATAGTGATCGTCTCTTTATAAGAGACTTCAGGTTTCCCAACGTTTGCCTCTACAGCGTGTTCGCGGAACATTCTATCTCTAATAATATCGAGATGGAGCTCTCCCATACCTGCGATGATGGTTTGCCCTGTTTCCTCGTTTGTAGAAACGCGGAAAGTAGGATCTTCTTCAGCAAGGGCGCTTAAAGCAAAGGAGAGTTTTTCTCTATCTGCTTTTGATTTTGGCTCAATAGCCATCGAAATCACAGGCTCTGGGAATTCCATTTTCTCAAGGAGGAGGGGGTTGTTCTCTGAACAGAGTGTATCACCTGTGCTTGTATATTTAAGGCCAATGCACGCGGCGATATCGCCGGTAAAGAAATCGTCTCGATCTTTACGTTGGTTAGCGTGCATTTCCAAAAGACGGGAAACTCTTTCTCTCTTATCTTTTGAGGTGTTGATCAAGTTTGTCCCCTTAGTCAAGGTCCCTGCATAGACGCGGACGAAAGTGAGCCTGCCTACATAAGGGTCAGACATAATCTTAAAGGCGAGAGCCGCTAGCGGGCTGCTATCATCAGGTTGGATCTCCATGGGTTCGTTGGTATCGGCATTGATCCCTTTAATAACCCCTCTATCTAGAGGAGAAGGCATCCAGTTGACAACCGCATCAAGAAGAGGTTGAACCCCTTTGTTCTTAAAGGCAGTTCCGCAAAGGACGGGGTTAATCTTATTTGTGACAACCCCTTTTCGAATGACGGCATTGATCTCATCAGGAGTGAGGGAGTCGGGATTTTCAAGAACTTTTGTCATGAATCCTTCATTCGACTCATCAACTGTGGCAAGCTCTTCTAGCATCGCCAGTCTCATCTTTTTGCACACGGATAAGAGATCGGCTGGGATGGCAACGGTGTCGAATTTTGCGCCTAGCGTTTCATCGAGGAAGAGGTAAGCTTCCATTGTCACGAGGTTGACCATTCCCTTAAATTCCCCTTCTGCGCCGATGGGCCATTGTACCGGAATGGCATTGGCTCCGAGCTTTTCCTTCATCGAGTTTACGCACATTAAGAAATCTGCACCAACCCTGTCCATCTTATTGATAAACGCGATACGCGGGACCCCATACTTTGTCGCCTGCTTCCACACTGTCTCTGATTGGGGCTGAACCCCTGCAACAGCATCGAATACGGCTACTGCGCCATCGAGTACGCGGAGAGATCTCTCCACTTCAATTGTAAAGTCAACGTGGCCGGGGGTATCGATAATGTTGATCTTGCTACCGTTCCAATAAACTGTAGTAGAAGCAGAAGTGATCGTGATTCCACGCTCTTTCTCCTGCTCCATAAAGTCCATTGTCGCAGCTCCCTCGTGTACCTCCCCAATGCGGTGTAAGCGGCCTGAGTAATACAAGATCCGCTCTGTACACGTGGTTTTGCCCGCGTCGATATGGGCCATAATCCCAATATTGCGGACATTTTTTAATTCATCAGTATCTGGTCGTTTTGCCATATTTTCCTTTTACCACTTGTAGTGGGCAAAAGCCTTGTTAGCCTCTGCCATACGGTGCGTTTCATCTTTTTTCTTAATTGTGGCGCCCTGATTTTGATAGCAATCAGCAAGCTCCATCGCGAGTCCTTCTTCCATAGAACGACCAGCTTTTTCGCGTGAATTATCGATAATCCAGTGCATCGCCATAGAGGAGCGTCTTTCAGGAGAAATTTCTACAGGAACCTGATAGGTAGCACCACCGATACGGCGGGATTTCACTTCCAAAGAGGGTTTTGCGTTTTCGAGCGCCTGCTCAAAAGCAATGATTGTGTCTTCAGCTTTGATCCTCTTAGCAAATTTTTCGAGCGCATTGTACATGATTCTGCGCGCTGTAGACTTCTTGCCATCGTACATCATTTTATTGATGAATTTGGCAATAACTTGACTCTTATATATTGGATCGGGATCAATTGTCCGCTTAGTTGCTCTGCGTCTTCTTGACATAGTTTTATTCCTTATAGGTTAACTTGTTTTCACCCGGTTTTCAAAAACCGATCCGAGGTTAGCTCTGGAATATCCAGGGCAAGCCGCGAATCAGGATGTTTACTTAAAACATCCTGGTATTACTTGGGACGTTTTGCCCCGTATTTAGATCGGGATTTCTTACGATCTTTTACAGCTGCGCAGTCGAGAGATCCACGGACGATGTGATAACGTACACCAGGAAGATCCTTTACTTTACCGCCTCTTACTAATACGATACTGTGTTCTTGCAAGTTGTGCCCTTCCCCCCCAATATAAGCGATCACTTCGCGACCGTTAGAAAGGCGCACCCATGCGACTTTACGGAGAGCTGAGTTAGGCTTTTTAGGAGTTTTAGTTTTAACTTGTAAGCATACGCCCCGCTTTTGCGGGCATTGTTGCAGTGCAGGGGATTTTTTCCGTCTGCTTTTTGCGACTCGTGGTTCCTTAATAAGTTGGTTAATTGTCGGCATTATTTTTCCTACTTCTAATAATTCACCGCCAAAATATAACTCACCCAAGAATAAAAATACATAGTAAAAATTATTTTAATTTTGTAAATAGGAGAAAAGAGGTGATTTATGCGCATTTTCCTCCTTCTCCTATTGGTCACCGCGCAGCTCTTCGCCCTCAAAAAGGAAGATGTCCGGGTCACTCTGGATGAGATGTTCCACTACCATGTCGAGCATAAAGAGCTTACGCCGCTTCTCATTAGAAGATCAATTAAACTTTATATTGAGCAGTTTGATCATGAGAAGCTCTACCTTCTAGGTCATGAGATCCTCCCCTTTTTAGAGACACCTCAAAAGCTCATTGAGGGGGCTATTGCTCTATACAATGAGGATAACCTTTCCTTTTATCAATCCCTTAATAAGACATTGGCAATGGGGATTGCCAGAGCTCAGACTCTCCGAGATGAGATTGAAAGGGAGCTCATCCTAAACCCTCCAGAGGTTCAAGAAACAGGGGGGTCCTACCTCACCTACCCAAAAAACGAGAAAGAGCTAAGACAGAGGATCAAAAAACAACTTGTCTGGTTTTTGCTTAGCAACAAGTCTGATTCTCCAAAATGGAACCCTTCAAGAAGGGAAAAGATTTTTACTCTTTTAGAGAAAAGATTAAATAGATCTGAGTCTACTTATTTAGGCAAAGATGAGCATTATCTCGTCCTCCATACTCTAAAAGCCCTGGCCAAAAGTCTCGATTCCCATACTGCTTACTTTAGTCCAGAGGAGGCTCAGGAGATGCGGACAAGCCTTGAGAAACAATTTGAGGGGATAGGGATTGGCCTTAAAGAAGGGGTAGATGGGATTGTTGTTACTGATGTTATCAATGGAGGCCCTGCGGCAAAGTCGGGTAAAATTCTTAAGGGGGATTTACTTGTTTCCATTGACGGCAAGTCTTTAAAGGAGGTCTCTTACGACGAGGTTCTTGTTCTACTTAAGTCGGAGGGGAAGCAAGATATTGCATTAGGGCTAAAGAGAAGGGATGAAAATATCGCCGTAACGCTCACAAAAGAAAAAATCCTCATGCAAAAAGAGCGTCTTCAATATACGGCAGAGCCCTACGCTGATGGGTATATCGGCAAGATCACCCTTCCTTCTTTCTACGAGGGGGGAGATGACTCTAATTGTGAAAAAGACATGAAGGAGGCGATCAAAGCCCTAAAAAAACAAGGTCCTCTCTATGGACTAGTGATAGATCTACGATACAATTCGGGTGGATTTCTTAATCAGGCAGTCAAAGTGGCGGGTCTTTTTATCACAAGCGGCGTCATTGTTATTTCCAAATACTCCCAAGGGGAAGTTCAGTATTTACGTACAGTCGATGGTAGAAGTACCTTTAATGGCCCAGTCATCATACTCACTTCGAAAGCATCAGCCTCTGCTGCAGAAATTGTAGCCCAGGCCCTCCAAGATTATGGCGCAGCCTTGGTTGTCGGTGATGAGAGAACTTACGGGAAAGGGACAATACAATATCAAACCGTCACAGACACCCACGCCAAAGCCTACTTCAAGGTCACCGTGGGAAAATATTACACCGTCTCGGGTAAATCGACCCAAATTGAAGGGGTAAAAGCAGACGTCCACGTCCCTACCGAATATTCCCGCTACAATATAGGGGAGCGTTTCCTAGAATACCCTCTTACAAACGACCAAATGCCTCCTGCCTTCACAGATCCTGTAACGAACATCAAAAGCAATTATCCCCAGGTACATCTCCGAACCATCTTGCCTGATCTTCAAGCTAATAGCTCCTACCGCCTTGAGCATAGCAAAGACTTTCAAACCTTCCTAGCCTCGCTCGAGCCTCCCAAAGAGCAACCCTCAGTTTTGAAAATGAATTACGGGGTGGGCGATCTCCAAATGAACGAAGCTGTCCTCATCCTCAAGGATATGATCTTCATGAACAACCAATAAGACCTCTTGCATCTTTTCTCCTCATTAGGCGATGCTGCTGATGGAATTCGGCCTTTTAGGATGATAAGATTGTTAGCTTTTGCATAGGAGTACTTACTTATGCAACTGTTCCCCCCTAAATTCAATGACTGAGTCATTTGACTCAAAATAAAACTGTGAGCTATGTCTTGAGATGTTAAAAAAATATCTTTTATTGTTTTTTACATAAGTATATGTATAAAATAACGAGGCATGTGGAAATAGGAGAGTCATTGGCAAAGAAAATATTAAAAAAAGCAAAACTTAATCCTCCTCCAAAAAAGGAGAAATAATATGGAATTAGAAGGCAAAGTTTGGAAAGAAGGAAAGGTCTGGTTAATTGAAATTCAGGCTCTTGACGTTATGACGCAGGGTAAAACTAAAGAAGATGCATTTTTCATGATTGAAGATGTCGTTGAAGAGTTAATGCATTCTTATTTTAAAGATGAATATCTTAAGGGATTTAAAGCAGAAGCAATCGATTGTGAAAACGGTGTAGTAGTTGTTACTGCTAATGATACAAAGTTATTGTTAGCTCTTTCTCTTAGAAGGCAAAGAGAGAAGAGTGGTTCTACCATCAAAGAGGTGGCGGGACGTCTTGGTTCAAAAGCACCGAATTCCTATGCTCAATATGAGAGAGGCTTTACGAATGTAACTGTTGAAAAATATGAAGAGCTTCTGGTGGCAGTAAATCCGCGGGGCGGCCTTAGACTTCGGCTAACTTGATCTTCCAGCAGCGGTGGATTTTGGAACTGTGAAAATCGAGCGGGATTGTTTTGCTGGATATGTCTTGGATGGTGCAATTTTTAAAATAGGCAGTGTTGAACAAGAATTTCCGGGAGTTGGTGCTGAAAAAAATGACACCGTCTTTTGAGAGAAGTGGCAAGGCTTTCTCTATGAGGCTCAGATAATCTATCTGGATGTCGAACAGGTCTTCCATCTTTTTGGAGCGGGATATTGTGGGAGGGTCGATAACGACAATGTCGTAGGTTGTTTTCGAGCGTATCTCTTCATTCAGGAATTTTAGGCAATCAGCGCGCTCAATGGGGTTGTTTTGAGCGGGGAGGGAATTGAGGTTAAAGTTGTTTCTGCCCCATAAGCAGTAGGTGTTTGACATATCTACACTTTTCGTGAAAGTTGCCCCAGCGAGGGCCGCATGGACGCTAAAGGAACAGGTGTAGGCAAAAAGGTTAAGCACTCTTTTGCCTTTTGACATAGAGGCCACCATTTGACGCGTTTCCCGGTGATCAAGAAATAGCCCCGTATCTAGATAATCGGAAAGATTGATTAAGAATTTCACTCCATATTCAAAGACAGGGAAAAATTCTTTTGTTTCTTCAAGCTTTTCATATTGCCTTGTTTCTTTATACTTCGCTCTTGTACGCCAATAAATAAGATCTTCTTCCGCTCCAAACACAGACCTAAGAGCTTTGATAATTTCATCCTTATATTTGGAGGGGATTTCTTCATCATCTGAACGGGAAGAAAAATACTGCACACAAAAACGGCCTGCATAAAAATCTATGGCGACGGGAAACTCTTTAATATCCCTGCCATAAATGCGAAAGCAATCGGTGCCCGTGCGTCTGGCCCATTTGCGCACATGCCGGTAGTTCTTTCGAATTCTATTGGCCAGATCGGAGCTTTTGTCTTCCCCGTTAGCTATCTCTGGTAGGGTTAACTTAATCATTAACAAGAGTTGTCCTAAAATTAATATTCAAATCATCTGTAATTTTATATGAACTAGTAACTTCTGAAGAGGTGCAACTCATGATTCTCCATTAGAATGAATAGCCTAAGCCGCCGCCGAATGTTAAGCCTCCGACTTGGACTGTGTGGCCGCTTGCCCCTTCTTTTCCTGTGTGAAAGTGGAGCCTTTTATAAGAATATTCTCCAAAGAGATCGACTGTGAAATATTTTCCGATGATAAACAGAAATCCGGTGTTTGCAAATGCACCACAACCGTTCGCTTCCATTTTTTTCGAAACATAGGATGAGCGGTTATGGGCATGGACAAAGAAGTAGCGAGGCCCAAGTGTGAGGTAATACTCTACATGATCTCCTATTGGGAAAACGGGCCGAAGGCCTGCGCTTATAGGAATTTCCCAGATCGATGTTTTTTGATGTCCACCGATCGATTTACCCGATCTTTCCAAATACTCAACACTTCCATATACATGCAGAAGTTTATAGACAGGATAAGAGCCGCAAAGTTGTAGATCAATTCCTCCTTGATTGTAAACCCTTCTCATGTCTTGCTGGGTGAAGAAAAAATATCCCGCTTTGACTTCTAGCAATGGGTGTTGCTTCACGCTACAAACGGCAATTGGATCCGGGCAAAAAACACAATCTTTTGAGTCACAATCATTTTCGATGGGGGCTGCCTCTTGGGAATATTCGGCCTCCACGGGAACCAATTCTTCCACTTCTTGCTTCGGCTTATCTGCCGTATCTACGTTAGAGCATGTGTCTGCATACATGCACTGTGCGCCGCTACCTATGATGAGTATCCATATCCATCCGCCCATTATTTCCCCCCTACAACAACAGTGGCTGCAGTGCTTGCTCCGGAAGCATGAACAGCAATTACTGAATATGTTTGTTTTTTCCTAGGCTGATCATGGTCTTCATAAGAAGTAGCATTCCCATCCAGCGTCGCAATTAAAATCCCATTGCGATAGATCTGATAGCTTGTTGCCCCGGGGTCATTTTGCCAAGTGAGGCTATTGAATAGTTCACTGACAATTGCAAAGTTATTTTTCTTTTGAACTCCTTTCAGTCCGCTTGGTGGTGGAAAGGGGAGGAAAAGAGATGAATATGTGGGATAATTGTTATTGTTGGTGTCTGCCCATGTGCCGAAGAATTGACTTGTGATGGGATCAAAAGAAGTGATGACATCAGAATAGGCGGGAAAGGAAGTTGAGATTGTAGCAACTGAGCTCCAACCCGACCCTGGTGTGTAGAGCGCATATGTAGGATAATTGTGGTTGTTGTAGTCTGACCATGTGGCAAGGATTTGCCCGGTTAGGGGATCAACAGAATTAATAATATCGCCCGCGACGCCGGAGGAATCTGATAGCGTGGCAATGGGGCTCCAGCCGGAGCCTGCAGTATAAAATGAGTATGTTGGGAGGCCTGTGCTATCATCTCCCCACATGGCAAGGAACTGTCCCGTCACTGAATTGAAAGAAGAATTAACATCATAAAATCGGACCGTAGAGGATGTGGTGATTGGCAGAGGTGCGCTCCATGTTGAGCCGTTATAGAATGAATATGTCGGATAATAAGGAGGGTTGCCATCTCCCCATGTGGCAAGAATTGTCCCTGTTGCGGGATTGACAGAAGTAAATACATTAAAGTAGTTTGTAAAGGTGCCGGAGATTTGAGCAGATGTGCTCCAGCCCATGCCCGGAGTATAGATCGAAAAGTACGGGAAAAAAGTATTGTTGTCTGTCCACGTAGCGATGAACCCGCCAGTCGTTGGAATGAAAGAGAGGCTAACGTCTGCATCATAATCTCCAGAGATGCCTGGGATGGTACCAATTGCGCCCCATCCTGAACTAGGCGTGTAGAATGAATAGATGGGGGGATTACTGTCAGTCATGTCTCCCCAGGCTGCAAGGACTACCCCAGTTGTGGGATTAACAGAAGTTAAGACATTATATAAGACTATAGAAGAGGGAGAATTTGAGATTCTTGCAGGGTTACTCCATCCAGAACCGGGTGTGTAGATCGAATAGGTTGGGTAATTGCTATCATTAGTAGCAGTCCATGTGGCGATGAATTGTCCTGTTGTAGGAATGGAAGAAACAGAGACTTCTTTATAGGCTGGAGACGAGTTTGTGATGGGAGCAGCCGGAGACCAGCTAGCAGCATAAGTTGTCACCGAAAATAAACAACTTAACAAAATCAGCAACCTAACCATTTCCATTTTCCATTTTCTAAATCTGCAACGCAGCATAACATGATCATTGGAAAAAGAAAATTAGAATTTTTCAATTTGGAAATTTAGTTTTTTTGTTAAACCTTAGCCTCTGAAAAAACCATATAAAAAAAATAGTCTCTTCCTTCAGGGCCCCTAGAAGGGCCACTCATTCCGGTAGCCTTGGCAACTTTTGCGGAAATGCTATTATCGGGTCGCATAGTTGCCACAACTTTATAAAAATGTTTGTTCCCTAAGTACACGTTTTCCTTAAAGAGTTTCGTTGCATAAAAGATTAATGCTTTTGCGGCTTCTGTGGCATATAAAAATCTTCTAAGGGCAGGAACTACTGCATATGCCAAGTGTGCAACACCTTCTTCTCCACTTTTTGTTAACCCACAATATCCAACAAAGCACCCATTTTTGGTGTACATGGCAAATCCGCCAAACGGTCCATTTTTCCAATCTTCTATCCATTTATTAACAGTTTCAGCTAGCTCTTCATCCTTAAATACCGCACCATCATATTTTTGCATTGTATCTCGGTTTTGGAAAATCTGCTTGAGATCTTTTGAATATTTTTCTGAAGAAATCGCCTCTAGCCGCATCCTTTCTGTCACGATTGTAGGGAACTGACCATTGTATGTGATTTCAAAAGGGGGGCTTGCAACAGCAGAACTCATAACGCTCCAATTAATTTTCAAACATTATAGACAAAAGGGAGATTGATCTCAATATTTAAGGCTGGGATTTCTCGGCCCTAATCATATATAGTTATTTTTAATTTGTTATAAGGCGCTTATAGTTAATAGCTTTAATTTGTGTAAATTAAAACGTTTTGTTTTATTCTCAAATTTGCTATAATTAGAGGCTACAAACATGGAGGTAACTAATGTCCGCACCCGCACCTGCAACAGATAGAGTAACTCTTTTTGACTTGCCCGCAGTTTTTAAAAAGGCAAATGATGCTCTTTCTTCAAAATATTCTTCAAAAAAATACAATGTTGAGCTTGCAAAAGAGCAAACGGACCCTAAACAACCTGTTTATCTGCAGTTCATCTCTTCTACAGAAAAAGAGCGTCGTATTGGTGTCACGCATCTTGCTAAGCTTGAGGGAAAGGACTGGGATAAACAGCCTTTCGAAAAGATTGCTCGGAGACTCGATGAGGTAGTAAAAGCCATTGTGGCTCGGGTTGATCTCTTTTTAATGGCTAAAAAGAACAGCCGTTATACTATTGCTGACAATGGAACGATTTATGATTTCAATGGTTTGGGTGCACCAAATAAAGATGGTATGGGCGGATTCTTCATTATCGATGGAGCCAAAAGACATGTAGTCAAATGGGACAAGGAGCCTCTTTTATTAAGACAGTTAATCAGTGAAAGCATCATCACTCTTAGGCGGCTAGAAGAGGGGAGAGAGGGATTACGACGGGGAACCATTGAATTCTATGATCCTATTGATCTTAGAATAGGAAAAGGAATGTTTGTCCTTGCGAATGAGCAAGGTGAAATCATTGATGGTGAAATCATTAGAGCGTAGTTTTAAAAGTCTTTCTTCAGTGTGAGCATGAGCTGATTGGAGATGTAGTTGGAGCCGAATTCTCCTTCGTATGCAAGATCGATGGTGGCTCTGTTGTTTCGTCCTAGTTCTAAGGATAAGTCTATCCCGATGTCAGCGAGATTGAGGTTTTGGTTCACTGCGGTGACAGTGAATGTTGAAGGAATGCCGGTGAAGGATGTGTTGACTTTTCCAGTGTTATAGGGTTTTTGGAAGACGTAGCTGACTTTTTCTTTTAAGAAAAAAGATCCCCAGCAGTATTCCCATTTTTCAGAGAATTTAAGGCCGGTTTCACTGCGCGCCATTGAACTGGTTTTTCCTGTTGATCGTGCGTTGAAGGGTGCTGCGCCATGTTCGTGATAGGCCCTTTGCCAGGTGATTGCCCAATCTAATGCAGTGAAGGGGACAATCTCTCCCCAGCAGAAATCGAAATCATAGCCTATTTCTAAGTGGGGAACAATCTGCCAGGCGAAGATATTAGCCTTTGCATTTTTGGAAAATCCGGGGAAAGAGATATGTCTTGTGTTCTCTGTCTCATCAAATATGCCCCATATCGCAGGAGAAAGATAGAAGTTGCCCACAGTGCCATTTTCGTAAACGCTCCCAAAGTAGTAATTAACATTGCCATGGCCTGCGTGATCACTCTCATTGAACCGGGTATGTGCATAACCTAATGCAAAGCCTACTAAATCTCTATCTTCAAAATAGTGGTCAAATCCCAGTAGGATTGCTTCTGAAATGGCGTTAAAAGAGGGGTTTTGGTTTTTTGCTCTCTGATGAGCGTATTCGCCGAAGCCCGATATCCAAAACGAGTATTCGTTACAACTACATGGGTCGATATTGTCTATGTGATTTGTCAGATCAGCGCTGAGCGAAAAAGCTGTTTGCTGTGTGATGTATGGGACAAAAGCATTTCTAGAAGGGGAGATGTTGTTTAACGCGCTTTTTAAAGTGTTGCCTGAGAGTACGGATACTAATTCTAATGCGGATAGGGAGGCGTAGTTATTAAGGTAATTCGCGAGTGTAAGAGCATTGCCCGAAAGATTGTCTGTTGAGATCCCATAGTTTGTATAGTCTAAGTAAATGAAGCCCGGCACCTGGATCAAGCTAAATCGGAATGCATTTCCACCGCCTGTAACTGTTGGATTAAATCCACCGGTGTAGATTCCTGTAAGTATGGTGTACTGGCCGGAGGGTGGATAGGTTCCCCCATCTTGGGTCACGTTAACAGTGCCATTAAGTGTTGCTGAACCTGTAATCACAAGCTGAGAGCTTTCAGTCGGATTGATTTCGATATTGGTGACGCTGCCCGCTTCTAAAGCAAGCGTTGTTAGGGTCATGGCACCGGGTGAATTCCCTGGAGAAATAGTGCCGAAGATCGTAGCTCCGCCGAATAGAGTCCCTATACCTTGTAAGGTAGCTCCCGAATTCACAATCACCGGATTTGCAACGGTGTTATTTAAGACTAGGGCTCCACCAGCAATGGTGAGGCTGCCTGTTCCAGATACCGCTCCTGCGATTGTTTGGTTATTTGCAGCGGTAAGTGTCAGATTATCATTTAACAGGATCATATCTGATGCAGAGGAAGAAGAGAGTGAAATTATGGTTGTTGGGAATCCTAAATCGATTGTAAAAGAGCTTCCACCGCTCAAGTAGGCATTGGCAGAACTTGTACCGGCATACGCTATTTCAAGGGTCGAACCATTGATTACATTGTAGTTGGATGTTCCCCCGGAGATGCCTTGGAATTGTTGAAAGGCACCACCATTTTCTATATTGAAAGTTGAGGTGACATTGTTGTCATTTTGAACGCCTATGGACGTCAATGTGCCAAATACTGTCACTATCACGCTGGGAACTTCAAATTCCATTTCTACCTGAAGCGAATCACTTGCTTCACAAACAGGAGGATTGGCAGCTGTAGAGAAAATACAGAGATCATTGGTACCAGGCGGACCTGTAGAAGGGATCCAGTTATTCATAGAGTTCATATCATTTGGTGGCAAAGAATCGAGCGCGCCCATTCCTCCAACCCATGTATATGTGTCTGCAAGAAGCGTTGTTGTGCAAAGAAGAGAACTAATAACCAATTTTTGCATAATACTTTCCTTATGACGGAAACGAATCAAACAAATCAAGGAGGTTTTTTGTGTCAGAAGCGATCAATTTTTCCACTCTATCTAATTCAAATCGGTAGACCCAAAGGCCCATTTTTCCTGAGGTTGGATGGCCGAGGATTTGAGCGCGGCAACGTTTTTTCTGAAACTCCTCCCAAGAAATCGTGTGGTTACGAAAAGATTCCACAAGGGCTTTCCCTTTTTTAATGTCTCCCTTGTAGTAATAAGAATAAAGGTGGTTCCAAGTTGACTCATCACAGTAACCTTGATCTACAGGAGGCCTGTTGTAGCACTCCCATAACTCCCGTTCGATGGCTGTTTTATCGATCCCACAATCGTTAAGGCCAAATCCGATGAAAAGCTGAGGCTCTCCGCCTAGAGACACCACATGGTCACCCCTCGATTCTCCTACCGGATGTTTTGCTACATATTCATGAATGTTCGAAAAGTAGCAGATATCACCCCTCTGTACTTGCTTTTCATTTGCAATCACATGTTTACTCAGTAGTTTTGTCAAAGGAGACGGAGCTTCTCCTTCTATTCTAAAAGCAAAAGGAGACGCATACCCAAACAACTGATCGAATTTTTCCCCTAGAACACCAAACAAAGCTTTATAAGCTGAAAACATAATCACAGTAGAGCAATCTAAAAAAGAAAGCCCTTCCTCAATTTGCTCCATCGTAAAAGAAGGCGCGACCCCTTTCTCAAGCGCAAAAGAAATAGGATCAAACTCCTTCAACCTTCCATTCTCCTGCTTCCCCCACAATGCAAGCATCCGATAATACTCACACTGATACCAAATACCCTTCTCTAGATTCTCGCTGTAAGCAACTTTTCCCTGTGCCACTCGTTTATTTGTTTCTTTGGCAATTTTTTGCAGAGCATCGATGAATAGATTTATAAATTCCATTCTCCTCCAAACTTTATGTATTGAGTTAACATATCTTAGGTCCAAGGGGCCATTATTGAATAGCCCAGAGGAGACAGTTTCATAAGTAACAAGAAAATACTTTTGTTTCTTCTTGCTTAGAGCCTTCACACAGTTCTTAACGGGCTTGTTACCTAAACCGCTGCATTTCCCTCTTTCTCAGCGTCCTCTGCGTCTCCGTCTTCACTCAGCGCAGATGAAATTCAACATTCAGCCAATAAGCTTGTTTGTATATCGTCCAAAAAATCCAATTTTTTTGTAGAAATAGCCTGTTTTCGCGGACTTTTGCAACTGTCTTACTTCATCCATTGTCCAATTGTCCACGTCTTATGTAGCTTTCAAGAAAAATATTGATAATATTTTTTATTTTAATATTGCGTTTTAATTTAATTTATTATATATTTAGTATGAGTGAATAAAAATGAATCAACTTTAATATAAATAAGGAGAAAACATGGCTGCTGTGAATGGAGGTTATGATAGAGTTATTATGCATGATCCTAATCAGGAACTTGGAGGTGCAGGGGGAAATGAAGGGTTGGGGGCAAATAATCCCGGTATATTAGAGCAGCTCGTTAACGGGGTTGTTGTTAATATTTATCCCGCGCAAGTTATCCATGACATTGGTAGGAGTTGTATAGACGTTGTACGGAACTGTGTGCCATGTCTTAAGACCTGTTTTGTAATGGCACAGGTTTTGCCAGCTTATTTTTGTTGTAGAAGAGCCAATGCGGTTTATATTCCCAGCGGTATAAGAGCAGGTCGCAATCATCCTCTTCCGGAGGTTATGGGCCCGATATGGGTTCCTGCTGGTGATCTGATAGCTCATTAACGAATTTGGATATTGAGGTCTTTTTCTCTTAGGCGCTGCAGCTTTTCGATCTTGTCGGTTGAAGTGGGGTAGCGTCCGGTTACGCAAGCGAGGCAGAGGTCGTTTAGACCGATCGCTTTTTTTAAGCTTTCTACATCGTTGTAAATCACTACATCAGCTCCGATCTCATCGCAAATTTCGGAGAGGTTTTTTTTGAAGCGATGAGCTTCATCTCGCTTGATAAAGCGCATCCAGCGCGGGTGAAATTCGGCCTTTAGGTGACAAGCTTGTCACGCGTTAAGCTATATCAAAGTAACTTAAAAAATTTATTCTATGTTAGAAGTGATTTTATTAATAATATTTTTTATTTTAATTCTGCATTTTAATTGAATTTATTATAATATATTCAATATGAGTGACCTGAATTATTGAGCCTGTGCGCTAACCACTTCCCTGATATGACAGGAAACATGTGGGTCGGCGGGAGATACAGGTGTTTGGTTCGGTCTCTAAGACAATTTTTTTAGGAGGAAATAGATGTCAGATGCAGTTAGATCAGACCACATAGGCCAAATGAGAGAATCTCAAAGGCCCAGATGTATTTTAGATGATAAAACAAATAGAAGAGTGGTTCTTGCGGCCGTGCTCGTCATTGCAGCTTTGGGAACGCTTGCCATTCTTAACTTGACTCATTGCCTTAATTGGGGACTTCCTTGTACCGCTTCCTTAGGCGGCATGGCCATTGCTGGCGTTGTCGCTCTTGTTAGCTGGCAAATCTACAAACATTGTCATCACCAAGATATTCCTACCCTAAAATCTGCCCCTGTAAAAAGACCTCCTGTTGCAGCTGTTCTTGCAGAAGCAATTCCTGTGCGACAGGAGCGTGACGATCAAATGGATAAATTTTTAAGAACATTTGGATTGTCTCTTGATCAGCTCCCTGTAGTTCAAAGAGGCTCCTATGCAGCCGAGCCGAAACATATGACAGCTCCTATAATGAGGGACATATGTCCAAGAACCCGCCGTACGACGATATATTTTTATATCGAAATGAAGGATGGAAATGGGGGAAAACCCGCTCGTTTATTAGAATGTTATCAAGGAAAGCTGGCATATATTCAAATTAATGGGAGGTGGCAAATAAACAGCAATGATTGGGTAATTGATACAATCCCCATAAAAATAATAGGACGCGAGTACTCGGCTGATACAATTGTCCCAGTAGATTATGACGAACTCTCCCGTCTTTTAACGGGCACTCATGACACACAGAAAATTGGCAAAGACTGGGTCCCTCTTCCCTCGCCACATGTGCAATGATCGTAGGTTTCTCGCTTTGCTCGTCACCTACGGCTATCAACTGTAGCCACTGCGCAGCAAAATTACTGCTTCGCAGTTATGATAGGCTTGGGTTCTCTTGGAAAAGATGGTACTGCGAGATGAAGCTCAAGGGGGGTCGGGGGGGTGCGTGGCGTCAGCGCACGCCCACCCGACATGTCTATTTTTCGATCATTTTCCGATATTCTTTCCTTTCTTACACTAGGCGGAGGTCTTTTTCTCTTAGGCGCTGCAACTTTTCGATGTCGGTGGTTGAGGTGGGGTAGTGGCCTGTCACGCAAGCGAGGCAGAGGTCGGTTAGCCCGATCGCTTTTTTCAAGCTCTCGACATCGTTGTAAATCACTACATCAGCTCCGATCTCTTCGCAAATTTCGGAGAGGGTTTTTTTCGAGGCGATGAGCTGATCCTTGCTGGGAAAATCGATTCCATACACACAGGGATGGATGACGGGGGGGAATGTCGATGCAAAGAGGACCTTTTTTGCTCCGGCGTCGCGCGCAAGGGCGATCGTCCGCTTGGAGACGGTGCCTCGGATGATGCTGTCGTCGACAAGTAAGACGGTTTTTCCTTCGAATACGGAACGGATCGGGGCCAATTTTTGGATAGAGGCTGCTAGCCGCTTCTCTTGGCTCGCGATGATGAAGGTCCTGCCTATTTGACCTTGCCTTATGAATCCTTCGGCGAATGGAACTTGGAGATGTTGCGCGAGCGCGATGCCGGCGGGATTGCCAGACTCGGGGACCGGGACGACGATGTCGATCGGGGGGAGATCCATCGTCCGGATCTTATCGGCGAGTGCCCGGCCGAGTGCGGTGCGGATCGTGTAGATCTCCTTTCCTTCCATCACTGTCGGCGTTTTGGCGAAATAATTGAACTCGAACGCGCAGTGGCTGTGCTTGCGGGAAGTGAGAGATTTACTGTGGAGTTGCCGGTTTTCATCGAGAAAAATCACCTCGCCAGGCTCGATGTCGCGGATCGATTTGCACCCGATGTTAGAGAGGGCGAGGGTTTCAGAGGCAACGGCGGTGAGTTGATCTGCTGTTCCTAAGAGCAAGGGGCGGATTCCGTGTGGATCGCGGAAGGCGAACATCCCTTTTCCTGTGACAAGGCCGATCACGGAATAGGAAGCGGGGATCCTCCGGTACACCTCTTGGACTGCCTCACAGAGTTTTTCAAAAAAAGGCTCTCCTGACCCAATATTTTGAGCGAGGATGTGGAGAATCGCTTCGCTATCACAGCTTGTTTGAAAATTAACCCCTTCGTTTTCTAGTTCTTCTCGGATCTTTGGATAATTGACGAGGTTGCCGTTGTGGACGATGGCTAGCGTTCTATTTTGTTTTTTTAATACGAGAGGTTGCGCGTCTTCGACATACCCTTTGCCGGAGGTTGAATAGCGGACATGGCCAAGCCCCCAGCGCATTTTTGGAAACACGGGCTCTTCCTGGAAGAGTTGAAACACCCATCCAGGTCGTTTGCGAAGAATGAATTCCTCAAGCGCGGGATCGGAGAGGAAGACGCCAGATGCATCCTGTCCCCGATGTTGCAATTGTACCATGCTGTGGTACATCCATTCTGTGATCGACTCAAACCCTAAAATCCCTAATATCCCACACATGTTGTTTCTCCTATGGCATAGCCACAGTTCGGTAATTTCTTTCCATCGAGAAAAACTTGCCCCGTTTTTGTGTCCAGCGAGATGCGCCCCTCGCCGATGAGCTGCAAAGCGGCGAGACACGCAGGCCAGTCGCTTTTTGCTTTCTGTTTCGTCTGGTGCTCCGTTGCTCTCTCTTGCGTCACCGGATATTCTCCTTCGTACGGTACCCAGGCTCCTGAAACTAACACGGGGCCCCCGTCGACCTGTTCATCGATCAAGATGGCTGTTGATCGGGTGCGCATCTCCCCACTCTGAAGCGCAGCAAACACGGCCTCAGCGCCAATGTACTTTCTTTTTCCTTGCGCGTCAAGAACCGTCAAATCGGCGGGATGGATATTTAAAATGCGATGCTTGAATGCGGAAAGCCAGACAGGAGACATCAGTCGCATGTATCCAGCAAGGAGGAGAAAATCGATTTCAAAGGGGAAAGAGTGAAGAAGTTCCAATCCTTGTCTGTCATATTCTTCTCGCGGCGCTTTCCAAGGATGGTAGAGGAGAGGGAGGTTTTCTTCGGCTGCGATTTTTTGAAAACGGCATTCCCGGTCCGTATAGAGCAGCCGAATTGAGAAAGAGGTGGAAGCGCTCTTTTGCGCGGCAAGCATCGCTTGCAATATCGTTCCGGTGCCCGAGCCGAAGACGGCTACCTGCATCGGCCGATCAGACCGGGGTTGAAAGAGCTTTTTTTCCAATGTCCCTCCTGAAAACAGCCCATGGAAATTTTTCTTCGATTGCTTCGTATACTTTTTCTATCGCTTCTTCTAAATCAGCACCGAGTGCTGTCATTCCGAGGACGCGGCCTCCTGCTGTGACCAGATGCCCCTCGCTATCTAAAGCGGTGCTTGCATGAAAGCAAATGAGATCCCCTTTCTGTGGTAATGCGCCAATCGGATGTCCTGTTATCGGAGATGCCGGGTATCCTTCAGATGCTAGGACGACGCAGCAGCTTGCGCCTGATTTCCATCGGATCTGCTGAGAGGAGAGTTCTCCCCGGATTGCCGCCATCATTAGAGAAGCTAAATCAGACTCGAGTAGAGGCAAGACGGCCTGCGTCTCGGGATCTCCAAAGCGGCAGTTGTATTCGAGGACTTTCGGTCCTTCTTCCGTCAACATTAGACCAAAATAGAGGATCCCTATGTAAGTGATCCCCTCTTGCTTCAGCCCTCGCAACGTTGGCGCGATCACTGTCTGCTCGATTTTCTCCTGCATCGCCTGGTCAAGCGCCACTGGAGCGTAGACTCCCATCCCCCCGGTGTTGGGGCCGAGATCTCCGTCATAGAGCCTCTTGTGATCTTGCGCGGCGAGGAGTGGGATCATCGTAGATCCATCGGAAATTACCTGGAGTGATACCTCGGGGCCGAAGAGATGCTCTTCGATCACCACTTCTTCTCCAGCCCTTCCGTAGCGCTTTTCTTCAAAAATCTCTTGGAGCGCAGCTCTCGCCTCTTCATAGGTCTGACAGCAGACCACCCCTTTCCCTCCGGTGAGGCCGCTTGGTTTGACAACCGCTTTTTTTCCGCTCAAAAAAAATGAGCTGGCTACTTGTAGCGCTTCACTCAAACTTTTGCATGTTTCGTACCTAGCGGTGGGGACTTGGTGTTTGGCCATGAAGGCTTTCGACCATGACTTGCTGCTTTCCATCTGCGCCCCTTTTTTGGTCGGCCCGAACAAGGGGAGGTTTTGCGCTGCGAAAAAATCGGCGATCCCTTTCTCCAGAGGAGATTCGGGACCGACGACGGTGAGGTCGATCTTTTCTTCTCGGACGCGACGTGCGATCCATTCGAAATCATCTGGTGCGCCGTCACCCAGGGGCGCTCCGAGAGCGTGGATCCCCGGGTTTCCCGGATGGGAGAAGACAGTGTGTCCTTGCCGCCAAAATGTATGAACCAGCGCGTGTTCTCTTCCTCCCGAACCGATGACCAGGACCTTCATTATTATCTCTCCATTGTTCTTAGGATCCGGCAAGCGGCCAAGGCGGCGTTTTGCGGATCGATCACGGTGAGAACAGGCGTTTTACTCGGCATTTGCAATGTTGAGTGGATATTGATCAAGTAATCCTGACCGTCATGGAAATAGGGGCACGCAATGACGGGCCATTTGGAATTGGCTGCGCAAACGCCAGAGAGAGCATTGCTCCTTCCTGCGATGGAGATGCAAACAACAGGCTCGAGCGATTCATTGAAAGTATCGAGAAGTTGGAGGAGGGCGCGTGGATTCTTATGGGCTGAGGCAACCTCTGCCCTGAATTCGATACCTCCTTCTCTTAAAATCGGTGCCATTTTATCGACATGGCTCATATCTTTTTCACTGCCGAGAACGATGAGGGCAAACGCTCCCTTGATCATCCCTTCCCGTTTGAGATTATAGAGCATCCTCTTTGGAAAATGGAGAGCCTCTTCGCGCAAGGGCTGGCCTGTAATTGCGTAGTACACTTCTGCATAGCCGAGATGGATTTTCTTCTGAACATCTTCGGGTAGCGATGGGACCTCGCCACTTCCCGTAAATCCACCCGCACGAGCCCACTCACGAACAAACTCTTTGTCGGGAAAGCGCACTTCTTTTTTCTCTAGATCTTTTTGGAACCAGAATCGGGAGGAATCGGGGGTGTGGATCTCGTCAATCAGTGTCAGCTGTCCTTCTGCGTCCCAGCCAAATTCGTATTTTGTATCGACCATCACCATTCCTCTTTTGGCTAGCAGCTCGTTGCCTCTCTTGTAAAGGGAGAGCGCCGTCCTTTCGATTTCATCCCACTCTTCACTTGTTACAAGCTTTTGGGCGATGATCTGCTCCCTTGTAATATCTTCATCGTGTCCAACATCGCTCTTTGTCGTAGGAGTTACGATGGGTGAGGGAAGGGGATCGTTTTGTTTCAGCCCTTCGGGGATGGGTACTCCACTTTTTTGCCGCGCACCTTTTTCGTAATCTCTCCACATCGAACCGACGATATAGCCCCTTACGATCACTTCGATCGCAATAGGCTTACATTTTTTAACGACCATCACATTCGGATCGGGATGGGAGATGACGTGGTTTGGGATAATGTCTTTTGTCATTTCAAACCAGAAGAGGGCGAGTTCCGTTAAAATCCTCCCCTTATCGAAAATTGGCTCGCGGAGAATGCAGTCGAAAATCGAAAGGCGGTCGCTGGCGACCAAAATCATCTGGTCATCTTTTTCATAGATGTCGCGTACTTTCCCTTGTCGTCTAGTGCCGAGTTCGGGAAGCAAAAGTGATGGTTGCATAAGTCCTCTAGTGGTTGAAATAACGTTGTCCTGTAAAAATCATACAGAGGCCTCTCTCGTCCGCCTCTTTGATTACCTCGTTGTCCTGCACCGAGCCTCCCGGTTGCAAGAATGTTTGGATTCCAAGTGATGCCGCTGCAGCGACACTGTCGGGAAAAGGGAAAAAGCCATCGCTTGCTAAAACGAGCTGTCCTAGCGCCTGATGTAGATCTCCCCCTTCCTTTTCTAAATTCTCGATCGCCTTCGGAACGGCGAGCCTCTGTAAGCTATCGACCCGGTTTGGCTGTCCGCCTCCCACGCCGACCAGTTGATACTGAGACGGCTCATATTCGCGTACTAGGACGATCGCATTTGATTTTACCGATTGGACGGCGGCGATGGCAAAGCCAAACAGCCCTGCTTGGTTTTCCTTCGGCTGACGCTTTGTTGCAACGCCGACTTTCCCATTCAATGGCTGGAAATACTTTTCAACAATTGCCGAAAGTTCTTTTTTCGGCGTTTGGACGAGCATCCCGCCTGAGATGCCCCGGTAGAGGCGAGGAGAGATTTCATCATAACGAACTTCGAGCAGGCGTAGCGAAGGCTTTGCCTTGGCTGCCCATGCGATAAATTCAGGTGCGAAAGAGGGAGCAAGTAGCACCTCGACGAAGCGGGATTTTAGCTCTTCGCAAAACTCTTCTCCAACCTCGCGCGAAAAAGCAACGATGCTTCCGTAAGCTGATTTTGAATCCCCTTCCCAGGCTTTTTGAAATGCTTGCCGGAGTGTCTTGCCTGTGGCAAAACCGCACAAGCCTCCATGCTTGACGATTCCCACTGCATTCATCTCCTGGACTCTCTGCAGAGCGTAAAACGCCTGCGACGCATCTTCGTAATTGTTATAAGAAAGTGGTTTCCCACCCAGCACCTTTGCAGAGGCGATCCCCGGCTGGTTTGTGAATGAATAGACCCACCCTTCTTGATCGGGATTCTCTCCGTAAGAGAGCTTTCGCTCGTTTTCGAGCTGGAAAGAACTGAGATTCCCTTCGAAAGAGTCGGCAATTTTCTTCTCATATGCGGCGCTCAGTTTCAGAGCACGTAGGGTAAGTCTTTCCCGAGTGGCTAGAGATAGAGGTCCCTGGGCTAGCTCTTCTAAGAGAGGCTGATAGTCGCTGGGATCGACCACGATTGCAACCGATATGTAATTTTTGCAAGCTGCGCGGATCATCGTAGGTCCTCCGATGTCCATCGATGCGGCAAGCTCTTCCCGTTTCTTATTTGGATTGAATGCATATAAATTACAAACGACGAGATCGATCGGTTGGGTCCCTAGACGCTTTGCCTCTTCTTCATCGACCCCCCGCCGAAACAAAATTCCCCCGTGGATTGCGGGATGGAGAGTTTTCACCCGCCCATCAAAACATTCAGGATATTGGGTGATTTTCGAGATGCAAGTGTGGGGAATGCCAGCCTTTTCCAGCGTTGCTGCCGTGCCGCCAGAAGCAATGATTTCTAACTGGGGAAAGAGGTTCAAAAGCCCTTTGCCGAACTCTTCGATTCCACTCTTATCTGTCACAGAAAAAAGGACTCGTTTCATTTTTGCCTCAAATAGTTAATTGCATTTTTAAAAAGGGATAAACCTGGTCCATATGTCGGTATCGGCTGCCCCGCTCTCTTTTTCTCTTCTTTTTCCCGGGTCCAGTTCGGAAGCTGGGTGAAAAATAGGGCCGCCTCTGGATGGGGCATCATCCCTAAAACGCGACCCGTTGGATCGGTAATCCCTGCGATTGAAAATTTTGAGCCGTTCGGATTGTGGGGAAACTCTTCTGTCAGCGATCCACAAGGAGTTGTGTATTGCAGGGCAATCAGCCCCTCTTCCATCAGTCTATCTGAACCCGGCATGATGAAATTTCCTTCACCATGGCGCACCGGCAAGTAGAGATCCGTGAGACCTTTTGTAAATACACATTTCGAAGGGAGAACTTTTTGATGAACCCATCTTGCTTCGAAACGACCCGACGTATTGCGGATCAGCGATGCTGCCGCCCCTTTTTCCAATCCTGGCAAAAGACCCAATTTAACTAGGAGCTGAAATCCGTTGCAGACGCCGAGGATGCAATTTCCCTTCTCGACGAAACGGGCAAGATCTTCACTCTGTTTTGAAAAGGCGATCCGATTGGCAAATGCTTTTGCTGCGCCAAGTTCATCTCCGAATGAAAACCCACCAGGGAATAGGAGAAAATCGAAACCGGATAGATCGATTTCTCCGAGAAGCCACGACTTTGCATGCGCTGTCACTACCTCAGCTCCCGCGAGAGTTGCCCCTTTTGCCATCTCTTTTTCACAATTGATCCCATAACCAGATAGAACAAGCGCTCGGATATTTTTCATAGTCTCTCCAAAGGCTTCTGCCAAGATTTTTTCAGTTCCCCAATGTCGGCATCGATATGGTTGGTTTTCCCCCGAACGACAAATCTTGAGTCGCTCCGCACGGTGCCTATTTTCGCGCAAGGAAGAGATTGGAACGCCTCTTCAAAAGCCTCTTTGCACTGTGGATCGACTGTGATGACAAACCGCCCACCCGATTCAGAAAAGAGGAGCTCCGCATCGCTCATCTCTTCCTCTACCCGCGCCTGTTTCAGATCGATCTCAAGGCCAAGGCCGCCGGCAAACGCACTTTCCGCGAGCGCAACGGCAAGACCTCCATCAGAGCAATCGTGGCAAGAAGCAATGAGCTGTTTTTGCATCGCATCGAATATGGTGGTGTAGAGTTTTTTAACCAATTTGAAATCGATCCTGGGAACTTTGCCCCCTTTAAGTTTTTTCATCGCGAGATATTCAGAGCCGCCGAGTTCCCGTTTTGTCGATCCTACCAGATACACTAGATCGCCCGGTTGTTTGACATCCATCGAAACCGCTTTCTCTACGCAGGGGATCTTTCCCACTGCTGTGATGAGGAGGGTTGGAGGAATCGAAATTTTGACGCCACCCATCTTGTAATCGTTTTTCATGCTGTCTTTGCCTGAGATGATCGGCGTCTCGAGCTCTACAGCGCCGTCGTAGAGAGCCATCGACGCGCGCACGAGCTCGGCTAGCTTGTGCTTCCCATCGGGTGTCTTTATTGGGTCGTAGATAGGATCAGGCCAGCAGAAATTGTCGAGGATTGCGATCCGGCTTGGATCTGCGCCCACGGCCACCTGATTGCAAATCGCCTCAGAGAGGGCGTAAGCGGCCATCGCATAGGCATCGATCTCGCTGTAGCGTGGGCAAATGCCATTCGAGACGACAATCCCTTCTCCCTTCTCTTGAAATTCGACAGGCAGAATAATGCTTGCATCGCCAGGGCCATCGTTATGGAGGCCGACTAGTGGCTTCAAGCAGCTTCCCCCTTGCACTTCGTGATCGTACTGCCTGACAATCGATTCCTTGCTGCAGATCGTGTAGCGTGAGAGAAGTTCGTGAAGATCGGCACAAAGATCAGAGTTTTCAAGTAAAACATGGGTTTCCACGGGCTCCTTCCATTCAGCTTCTAGTTTCAGCTGCGGAACGCCATTGTGTAGAAAATCCATGGTGAGCCAGGCAACTGTTTTCCCTTCAGCCGTTACATGGAAATACCCGCTATCGGTAAACGTTCCGATGAAGGCAAGCGACACCTCATGAAAAGCAGCGAGCTTTTGGAACGCTTCCTTTTTTTCCTCTGGCACTGCGAATGTCATCCGCTCCTGTGATTCGCTGAGGAGGATCTCCCAAGGCGCTAGATCAGGATATTTCAAAGGGACTAGATCCAAATCGATTGTGCATCCGCCAGATAATTGAGCCATCTCTCCAACAGAAGATGAGAGACCACCCGCTCCGTTGTCAGTCAGCGTCCGGAATAAATCCAAATCGCGCGCTTCAAGAAGCAAATCGAGCAATTTTTTCTGTGTGAACGGGTCGCCGATCTGCACCGCCGACGTCGGGCTCTCTGCGTGGAGCTCTTCTGACGAAAACGTCGCACCGTGAATCCCATCTTTCCCCGTTTTCCCTCCCGCCACTGCGATCCAATCGCCGGGCCGTACCTCTTTTTTGTCTCCGTAGCTCGCAGGGGTCAGGCCGATCGTGCCGCAATAGACAAGGGGCTTTCCTAAAAACCGGTCGTCGAAGACAATCGCGCCGTTGACCGTCGGGATGCCACTCTTGTTTCCCCCGTGTTCGATCCCTTTGCACACGCCCGTGAGCACCCGTTTTGGATGCTGCAATTTTTCTGGAATCGGACCTGCGTAATCGGGTGGAGCGAAGCAAAGGACATCCATATTGGCGATTGGCCTAGAACCTGAACTTGTGCCTAAAATATCGCGGTTCACTCCCAAAATCCCCGTCAGAGCTCCGCCGTAAGGATCGAGCGCCGAGGGACTGTTATGCGTTTCCACCTTGCACGTGAGATCGGTCGTCTCGTTGAACCGGATGATCCCCGCATTGTCTTTGAAGACCGATACGAGCCAATCGATCTTTTTGCCCACCTCTTCGGTCGCCCTCTTAATATACGTGGAAAAGATATTGTTGATCTCTTTCCCATTATACATAATGCGCGCCTGAAAGATCTTGTGTTTGCAATGTTCGCTCCACGTCTGTGCAAGCGCCTCGATCTCGACATCGGTCGGCCAAGCTGAAAGCCCGAGCTCAGCCCTTCTCTCTTTCTCTTTTAGATAGTAGGCGCGAATCGCTTCCATCTCTTCGAGATTCAAGACGAGCTGCCTATCTTTGCTGACTGCCATGAGATCGCCTGATAAATCCACAATATTAACTCTTGGCACAATCGGCGCTGCGACAATCACCTCGATGAGGGGATTGGCGAGGAGCTCCTTGCCGATCCTCTCGACATCTAACCTGTTCAACTTTCCCTTAAGTAGGTACTTCCTTGCGCTGCGCACCTGTTCATGCGGGGCAAAAGGGGCCCCTAAAAAATCTTCGATTGCGATTTGGGCTGTGATTCCCAAATTATCGGTGAGTCCTTGCTTCAAACCGATTTCGAGTGACCAATCAAAATGGGTTTCCTCAGAGCCCGCCCTTTCGACGATCGGATCGAGAAGAACTTTCTCTGTTACATTCTCCAGCTCCTCGCCCGTCAATCTCTTGTGAATGCGATACAATTGGACGATTTGTACTTGCTCTACAGCAATCCCCAAATAGCGGCGTATCGAGGCCAGAAGATCCTGCCCACTTTGATCTGGAAACGAAGGTTTTAAAGAAACCGAAACAACATGCTCTACGCCCATTGTAAACGCTCTCCTTCGATTACTTCGCCGATGAGAAAGCAATCGCTTTCCTTCTCGCATAGCCGCTTTGCATCATCCCCGCTCATGATCAGCGCAAACCCAATTCCCCGGTTGAAAACGCGCCGCATCTCTTCGTGGCTAATCTTTCCCCGCTCTTGCAAGAAACTGAAAATGGGCAGCACAGGCCAGCTCCCCTCCTGGATTCGCGCAGTCAACCCTTTTGGCAGCGCCCGTGGAAGATTCTTTTCGAAAGAACCGCCAGTGATATGGGCCATCCCCTTAATCGGAAACTGGGTCATCAATCCCTGAACCTGCTTCACATAGATCCGCGTTGGAGTTAGCAATACTTCTCCGATTGTTTGCCCACCCATCGTTTCACTGAGAAAATCCTCTCCGACGATCTGTCGCACAAGTGAAAACCCATTGCTGTGAACACCACTTGATGGAAGCCCTACGATCTTATCGCCCTTCAAAATGCTTTTCCCATCGATCCGCTCTTTTTGCTTCACGATTCCCACCGCGAAGCCCGCGAGATCGTATTCACCCTCACGATACAAATCGGGCATCTGCGCTGTCTCACCGCCGATGAGTGCACATCCCGCATCCTCGCATCCTCTCGCGATCCCAGAAACCACCTGTTCCACTTGCTCTGGATCGAGCCTAGAAACGGCGATGTAGTCGAGAAAGAAGAGGGGTCTTGCCCCGGAAGTGAGGATATCGTTGACATTCATCGCGACGAGATCGATCCCGATCGTGTCGTGTTTACCCATTGCACAAGCGATTTTCAGTTTGGTTCCCACACCATCGGTGCTTGCGACGAGGTAATCATCGCCTAGCGGATAGAATCCGCCGAAGCCGCCGATTTCTGGAGAGAGCACCGCCAATTTTTTCACCCATTTGGCAGCAGCGTCGAGATTGACTCCGGCTTTGAGGTAAGTTGCCATCTTTTTCAGTCCCCCAAAATTCAATTGAAAGACGAATAGTAAGACTTGTCCTGCATTCTCGTCAAGAGTCAATCCTCGACTTTGTACAAAGTTCCGTGCGAGACCGTTACCGATACCGATACCGAACCGCGGCCCCGTTCCCCGAAAATTATGATGACTTGCTTTACTATTTCTGTTAATCTCGACTTCAAAAAATCCCCTGAGGAGGAAATGTATGAGAAAAATATTTGTTTATGGAACTCTGCTGTTTATTTATCCGTTTATTTGTTGCCATGCGCAAACAAACTCTTCCCTATTTTATCAATTTGCTCTTGTGAGAGATCTTTCTAATTCATTTGAAGATAGTTTAAAATTAAATCCTCCATTAGTTCCTATCGATCTAAGCTTAGCAAAAGAGCAACATGAGAATTATACAAATTTGTTAGAAAAATTAGTTCCTAACGTTATTCGATTAGAAGCTGACCGAGCTCATCCTGATTGTAATTTTATTGAAGATACAGCGATTATTGTGGGTGATATTGCTGTGATCAGTAGAATGGGCGCTTCTGAGAGACGTGGTGAAGAAGTAGCAGTGGCACAGGCTCTTGAAAAACTCGGAGCAAAGAATATTATTCATCTGCAATCTCCTTGTACGATGGATGGAGGAGACATTTTATATACAGGAAAGCATCTATTTGTAGGTCTTTCTCATCGAACGAATGAATATGCGTTAAATCAGCTTAAAGAAATTTTTGCTGGCAAAACGGAAGTTATTGGCATTCCTGTTATTGAAGGGCTTCATCTCAAATCTGTGATAAGTTTTTTTGATGCCGAGACACTTATTGTAGCAAACACTCCAGCAGGAATAAGCATTCAAGAAAAAATCGAGCTATCCACAAATTCTTACTATGCATTTGTTTCCGTTCCTGAATCTATCGCTTCTAACGTATTAAGAGTTGGATCTACCTTGATTGTTCAAGAAGGATTTCCTTCAAGCGAAACAATCTTGCAAAAACTCTGCGACCAGATGTCTGTAACGTTAATTAAAATAAATATGTCAGAACTAATTAAAGCCGATGGCGCATTAACTTGTGGTAGCCTCCTTTTTAACTAATCCACCTCTTGCATGATGTTAAATATCGGCTCAGAAAAAACTTCAGGAGTTGTGGTTCTAAGAATATTCTGAAATAATGTCTCCGTTAGAAAAATGGGCAAAAGTAGAGCACTCCTCCTCGCTTATTTTCGTACATGTTGCATTAAAAATAATATTGTCTTTGCCGAAAGAGGAGAGTAATAACTCCTGCAATTCACTTCTACAGATATTCATAAAGGGAAAACCGTTGATTTGCCCAAGTATCTCTCTATCGAAAGTCATCAAAGTTTTTCCATCCTCGTTTCCCCACTTTTCAAATCGCAAATCACCCGCCAACTTCGAAATTTCTGAAGCGCAGGGGAGCCCTAAAAGTACTTTCGATCCTATAGGCCAGATGCTCAGAGCCCCTCCTATCGATTCTATCCCCCCTCTTTTTTCATAAATTTTGACTGAAATTCCCTCCTCTTTGAGTAAGATACCCGTCGCAAGACCAGCAATCCCCGCTCCAATAATCACTACTTCTTTGGGCCTACCCAAAGGTGGAGATGAAGCACTTAAACTCACCGTGCTGCCTAGAAGAACAACAAAAATGAAATGCTTCAAATGTTGTATTTTTTCTTTAAAAAAACAATTTTTCATAAAAAAACCCTGAAAGTGACTATTTGGTTATACATTCTTGTGCAGCTCGGATTCCAGATTCTAAAGCACCATTCATGGAAGCCGGTTTCTCAGAAGTATGCTCTCCAGCAAAATGTAACTCTTCTACTGGGACTTCCAATATTTTTTGAAGGGGTAATTTTCCTGGAGGATAACAAGCATATCCGCCTTGAACCCACTTCACTTCATTCCATGAGAAAAAATGATCTTCCCATTTCACCTGTCCTAAATGTGCAAAAGGTTTAAGGCCATCTAGAACTTCTTGAGCACTTTCTTTATCAGGCACACCTTGTTTTTTTCGCGCTTCTGGCCCTGTAAAACTCATTGAAAAAACAGTGGCCTGATCTTGCTTAGCTTGAGAAGAGGTTTGATCTCTATACCATCCAGGAGGATGATCCGTGCTGGCAAAAACTCCCCCTCTAATTTCCTTAAATATTCCAGCAGGACCTATGAATCTAACTTGGCTACAAGCTGTATAGGGAACAGTCGAAATAGCCTCTTGCTTTTCTTTTGGTAGAGGAGGTGAAAATTCTATTTGCTTTAATGCCGCCAAAGGAACTGCAATGATAGCTTTTCTGGCAAAAACCCGTTGATTTCCTTCAAGTATGATTGAAGATGCGGTGCGTACAATCTTGAGAATGGGGAAGTTAAAATAAACCCGTTCTTTTAAATGGGTGACTAAGGCTTTTGACAACCCATCATTGCCGCCTCTAAGAGAATAGGTTGCATTAGATCCCTCGTATTGAGCTAGGAATTGCCTCATAAACAACAAAGATACCTTTTCCAAGGAATCCCCAAGGAGACCAATAATAGTGTTTTCTTGGAGCCATTGAATCGCTTTTTCAGAAGCTCCTGCTCTTTGCAAAGAGGAGGCTACAGATTCATCTTCTCCTCTTTTCTCCATCCGACCAAGATAAAAGGGGAGAAGATCCTTCAATTTGATATGGACCTCTTCTCCCTCAAGAAAATCTCCCTTATCTGAAAAATGACCCGTGATCCCATTGAAGTGAAATTCTCTATCTATCGGACTTTGTGCAACTGCCTCCAAAGAGAAGCGGTGAATGTATTTCCACAAAGTTTTTTCAGCATCGGTAAATGAGAAAGCCCCTATTTCGCAATGAGCTCCAGACGAATTACGATTTGTAAAAACCCTCCCTCCAGCAACCCCTTGCGCTTCAAAAATTTTGGCGTCAATCCCCTTTTCTTTCAAAAAATCAGCAGCTGCAAGTCCCGCTAAACCGCCACCTACTATTGCCACGTCGCATGAAATTGATGGATTACTCACAAATATTTCCCGTTGTCAGAAAAAAGGATGAGCTATTTTAGTCGAGTTGTTTGTTTATAATCAACGTGAAAAATTGAGGAGAAATCTTATATTTATAGACACGCATGTACGAGTTTGGCTAATGTCTTAATGGTGGGATTTTTGTTTTTAAAACTGTGATAAAGGGTGGTCTTAGGTAGATTAGCCTCTTTAGCTAGTTGGGTTTTATTTAGAGCTTCTAGATGTATTTGAATGATTTCAATTACTCCCTCAGCATCGCCGTTTTTTAAACATTCCCAGATAGCCTTACCAATACGATCTTCATCCAATAAAGCTTTTGTTGGATCATAGGTGTCGACACCTAAGCCTTTTTTTATACGTCTAGGTTTCTGATGATTTTTACGTAATGTATTTTTTGAAAAGGCTTTTAGCCTTCCTGATGTCTTTATCTTGTCCATTTTTATTGCCTCCAAATAACACTAAAATTTGTTTTTCTGGGATGTAGGCATAATATATACGTCGACCGTTAGCCCATTTTAATTCCCAGACTTCTTTATCTCTATTGTCTACAGATTTGTAGATCCCAAAATGCCCAATGGTTAGCAAATTGTATGAGTAGCTCTGAACATCTTTTTTACCAAGACGTCTTGTTAACACAAATTAGAGTAAATAGCGAGTGGCAAATATATACCCATTTAAGTTGAAGAATTGAGTTAAGAAGCAAAATCGCAAAGACCCAAAAAAATTAATAAAATAAATCTTGTACATTTAATATTAGTGCGCCTACTGTTCTTCTTGAGTGAATTTCACTCCATAACAAAAGGATTTTTATGAAGAAATATTTAGGAAATATATTTATTAGCAGCGCAATTTTTGCAGGTGCATCTCTATACGCAGATTTGTCTCAGCCCTACGCGTCTATCCACAACTTGCCTCCAACGCCTTATTTTGTTCAGGATGGATATACCATATATAACTTTGTCAGCACAAATAATGCTGCTGTTGTTATCGATGTAGAATCCCAAGACGGAGGCGTGGCAAGATATCTCGCTGGGCAGGCGGCCAATTTACCTTCTCTGCAGCAAATCTATTCGGTGAATATGTGGCAAAGTTGTGATCGTTCTCAGAAACAACTATTTCGACGATTTTTATCTAATGTTATCCAAGAAAATACAACTCAATTGATCACTCCAGTTCGCATGTCTTCTAGTGAGGCTGCAATATCGTTAAATGTCAAAGCAGATCTCATTAGTTTAGTAGGGGCAAATGATCAACAGAGTATTTATAATGACATTTTAGGCTGGTATCCCCATTTATCGGATACAGGCGTTATGTGTGGAAATAACTGGTACGAGCCTTCCGTTCAAATTGGAGTCACAAAAGCTGCTTTAATGCTCGATGTGCCCGTCCAAGTGAACGACACCACATGGTATTTGGTGAAGGGATCTTAAGGCCACCAAAACCCCAAATGAGACAAGGAGGGGGCGATAGCCTCCTCCTTTACAGGATTTAATTTGTTCTAAAATTCCCCCTTTGTTAAAGACCACTAATATAAGAGGGACAAAAATGCGTTCAAAAAGTCTGCTTTTCCCATATGGCAAAGGTATTCTAATTTGTGAAATTCTTGGTTTGATAAGCCTGCTGAGGATGTGACGGATGTTCGGGAAACATAAGTTCCAGGTCTCCAGATTGTACCATTGGTGTTAGATAATAGTTTCGGATATAACGGTGATGTCTTTTTAAAAGGAGGGCAATTTTCCCAGGTTTTATTGGTCTTTGTGAACATAGAAGTTTAATAATGTTTTTGATGACTTCGGGTGGTGTTCTTTTGGTAATTTTTTGAATTTTTAGGAGTATTTCTTCAGAAAATTCATTAGAAATGTCTGCTGTATGACCAGCTAACTGGTCAGATAAGCCTGTTGTATGACCAGCTAACTGGTCAGATAAGCCTGTTATACCTGGAGCTAACAATTTTTTAGTGGGGGCATAGAAAGTAGCATTTCCTCTTCCTTTTTGTTCCAAAAGACCAAGATCTCGTAAACGTCTTAAATGGCTGCTTGCTGTTAAGGTATCTACAGCATTGATTGTACGATATTCTGCGTTAGAGATTGAACCCTTTTCCCTGATGATAATTAATGTACGAGCTTCCTCGTCTGTTAAGTTGTGTTCTTTGAATGATTGGAGCCACTGGATATCTTGTTTATCAAAGAGATGGTGGGGTAGTAAGGTTAATACAAATAAATTACTAGATCTATCCGACTCAATCAAAGGGACTGAAAGATTAGCTTTCTTCATTTCGTCTCTCATTGTGCTGATACCAGTTCCTTTTGCTTCGGCATAGTTGATATCTCTAAACACTTGGGAAAGAATCACATTTCTTGACATAGATCCGGGCAAGCCTAATTGCTCTTGGGGCTTTAAAGAGTACCCGACATTGCGGAATTCTGTCCGGTTTGCATATTTGATGATTTGTAGGGGACTGGTAACTCGATAATCTTTGTGCATGATTGCATTGACTACGGCTTCCCGAATAACTTTTCGTGGAATGATGGGATTGTCTTTCCTTCTTATTTCGTCATCTTCTAGGGCAAAGACCTGTGGAATGTCTGTCATGATTTGGTTAATCAGGCGAGGGATGCCTGTAATCAGAGCTTCATTTATTTCGAAGGCTGTATAACGTTTTTCTGAATCGGTGATCCATTCTCTGCCCTCTACAAGCATGTAATCGATTTGGTTTCTTAGGGAAAATAAACGGCGAAGAGACATCTGCTTTCCAAAAAGGAGAATGCCAGCTGCTGTAGGCAAGGTCACACCTTTTTCGGTTTCAATAGCGCGAACCGCTTTTAATAAATCCTCATCGTTATAGTGCAGTTCAGGGGCATCTCGTTTGATTTTTGCCCTTTCATGACGGTACCACTTAATGGCTTCCGGTTCGAAGTCAGCAAAGGAGGCATTTTCAATATGCGTTTCATCGTATTTCTTTTTGGAGCGAAGCTGATAGAGCAAATCTACGTCTTCTCTGGTACAGAGTTGATCTGAAGATCCGATGCGTCTATAAGTTCCCGCATCAACTCCCTGCTTTCTGATGAAAATAGGCTTTTCGTGAGCGCTAGCCTCACTAATGTAAACCAACAAAACTGTTCCCTGTGGGTGGGGGATTGTTTTGATAGTAGGTCTGATAGGAATGCTAAATAATTCACGGCATTGCGAGGCAATGTTTTGTTGAATTTGGTCTGGATTAGAAATACCAGTGACAATGTATTTTGGTTCATGATCGGTTTCATCCCTTGAGATTCCAAGAAGAATGTATCCGCCGCCTAAATCAGGTTCGTTGCTGAAAGCAGAAACTGTTTCGAGGAAGCTTTTCCCAATTCCATGCGCAGCAGACTTAGCTTCGATCCGGTCTGTCTCATCGCTATCTTGCAATAAGTTAAAAAGTTCATGAAAATCCATTGAGTCCATCTTAGGTCCCTCGAAAAGGAAAATTCTATAAGAACAGGATTTTTTATAATAGGATTTAATTTGTTCTAAAATTCCCCCTTTGTTAAAGACCAATTCATGAAGTTAACACGCGCTCAAAGATGGCTTGCTTTGGTGGGCATTTGCGTTCCGATGGCTATACAGCCGTTGAATTGGTCTATCGTTGATACGGCTTTGCCGACCCTTCAAAGAGAATTGGGAGCTAGCGTTCTGCAGCTTGCGTGGATGATCAATAGCTTTGGGTTATTGATCTCTATCCTCCTTGTGACAATGGGGCGCCTTGCTGACATTCATGGAGGGAAAAAATTTTTTGTGGCGGGGGCGATTTTATTAGGCGTTGCCTCTTTAATTGCAGGTTTTGCCGAGCATCCAGGATGGATCATTGCTACCCAAGGATTGCAAGGGGTTGCAGGATCGATTTTAATGCCTGTTTCGCAAGCTCTCCTTTCTCATTTGTTTCCTGAAAAAGAAAGAGCTAAGGCAATTGGCATTTGGGCTGCTGTTTTTGGGATTGCGCTCGGATTAGGTCCTATTCTCGGAGGAGCCATTATCACCTACTTTGGGTGGCGTTGGATATTTTTTATCAATATCCCCTTAGTTTTAGTCGGTATTTTCTTTACCATCCGTTATGTTACCGAATCAAAGAGTCATAAACATGGAGGAACGATCGACCCTAAAGGAGTGCTTTTACTTGCCCTTTCAATCGGATCTCTTCTTTTAGGCGTGATGCAAGGGCCAGTGTGGGGATGGAGATCCCTTTTTACAATAGGTCTTTTTGTCCTTTTTGCAATGATAGCTTTCATGATGGAGTTTGGGTCCTTGCGGCAATTGCATTGCTGGGTATTTTTTCTTCTCTATCCCTCAAAACTTAGATTTTATGTCTAAAACTGTCATTTTTTGACAGTTTCTTGCATAAAAATCGGCAATATAGTATTTTGATGTTAGAAGCGGCTGAAAAGTGACAGTTAGCTGCAAGGATTTGAATGCAAAAAATATTTCTTGAAATTTTGATAAATTGGCCAAAACCTTATATTTCTGGAGTTGATTTACGCCTTATTTTGGATAAATCCACGAACTCCCGTCAGGCTATTATTAAAAGGGCCATTCGACAAGGCTATCTTGCTCCCATTCGGAGAGATCTTTATTTGATTAAAGACTCAAAAAGGTCTCCTCTTAATTCTTTCGAAATTGCCCCGATTATCTATGGCCCTTCTTATGTAAGTTTTGAATCAGCATTAAGCTATCATGGATGGATTCCTGAAGCTGTTAGAACAACAACCTGCGCGTCTGTGAAAAGAGCTAAAGAATTCGAGACACCTGTTGGTATTTTTTCCTACGAACATATTCCCATTAAGGCGTTTTCATTTGGAGTGAATCAGTATCAACAAGACTCCTTAACTTTGTTTATTGCTTCTCCGGTGAAGGCCCTGGCTGATATTATCTATACCAGAGGGCGTGTCTGGGAATCTGTTAATGACCTTTCCCAAGATCTTCGTATAGAAGTTGAAAGCTTTCAAAACTGTGATAGAAAAGTACTTGCTCTCCTTATCGAAAATTACCCCAGTCCTAGGGTAAAAAATGTGCTTAATATTTTGTTAAATGGATTGAACATATGACCATCACGATTATTCAAGACCGGCTTAAAAGCTATCAAGCTCTTTCTAAACAAGAAGAACTCAGTGCCTTAAAAGAGATCTATCAAGAAATTGCTTTGGCTGGATTAGCAAGAAGTGATTTTTTCAAGTTAGCTGCTTTCCAAGGAGGAACTGCGCTTAGAATTGTTCATCAGTTAAAAAGATTTTCCGAAGACCTAGACTTTGTTCTTTTAAAGCCGTCAGAATCATTTCAATGGCAATCCTATCTTAAGGCTATTGAGTTGGAATTCAATTCCTTCGGTGTAAATCTAGAAGTTAAAGAGCGTGTTGATGCTAAAGGAGTTATAAAAACAGCATTTCTAAAAGAAGATTCCTTTGCTAGAATTCTTGAATTAACCTATGACAGACTGCCTTCAGTTGAGCAAAAAATCACAATTAAATTGGAGATTGATACGTTTCCTCCTGAAGGATCGAATTTTGAAAGTGTATTTTTAATTTATCCCTATCCATTTTCTATTCTGACACAAGATTTACCAAGTTTATTTGCGAGCAAATGTCATGCTTTACTTTGTAGAAAATATGAAAAAGGGCGTGATTGGTTTGATTTTCTTTGGTATTTATCAAAAAAGACGCCAATCAACTATCTTTTACTTAAAAATGCATTGTATCAATCTGGACCCTATAAGGGACAAGATATCCCTTATAGTAAGAACTGGTTGTGCAAAGAATTTGAAAAAAAAATCGGAGCAATGGATTGGAAGGCTGCCAAACGTGATGTAGAAAATTTCCTTCAGCCAGCGGAGAGAAAGTTTGTTGAAAATTGGAATAAGGACTTATTTCAACAACAAATTGGAAAATTAGATTTGGAGAATTTATGATCAAATTACTTCTGTTAAGTCTGGTATTATGCCAAGTGGCTCTTTATTCGAGCCATATCGAAAAAGATGTTTCTTCCTATGGCTTTAGGAAAATTAGCCATTCACCTGAGATCTATGAGTGTGACTGTTTTTTAACGGATGCTGAGTGTGATAGCATTATTGAAGAGGCAAGACCAAAACTCACTAGAAGCACAGTAATTGATAACCATTCTTCAAAAGAGCTCCTCGATACAAGACGGACAAGTTTGGGAACGTTTCTTTCAAACATACCTTTGGTTAAGAGCGGAAGAATTCCATTAGACACTTGCGTAATTTGGTCATAATTTTTTGGTCCAAAATACCATCGGATGAGGAGATTCAGTTTCGTTGTCGATTTCTTTCCAGGAAAATTGAGTGACTAAATGTGGGCGCTTAACGAACTCTCTTTTTGTCCAAAATTTATCCAAACAAAAATAGTCACTTGTACGCCTTGGATCATCTTTCGGAGAAACAATTTCGCAAAATGCGATTTCTTGATGGGCTGTATTTTCTCTAACAAATTGCTCAAAAAGAGTGTACATCTGCACCCCAATCCCTTGACCTCTGTATTCTTTTAAAAGGACAATTTCTCCTAGATAAAAAATCTTTTCCATAGGGAGATTTTCTTTTAGAAAACAATCTCTGCACTCCTCAAATGCTTCATTAAGAGGTAGTCCCGTGATCGCCCCAATAATCCGCTCTCCATCTTTAGCAACGACCCAAACGCTATTTTTTGATATTAGATATTGGTTGAGATAATTTCTTTCACCTTCCATCGTCCCTTCAAAGAGGTAGGGGTATCCTCGAAAAACATTTATTTCGACAGATGCCAGTTCATCAATATGAGCAGGTAGCTCCTCTTCTTGCCAAATGCTATAATCATAGGCGATTAAGGGGGTTGCCGCAAAAATGAATAAGTAGGTCAATAGGTGATAAAATTTATCCATATGTTTTTTCATTTTATTTCCTTATATCATAGTTATCTTATAGAGTATTATTAAAGCATTTTTCTGCATTATTTAAGAGCATGTTGAGCGTTTCGGGAACGGTTTCTCTTGTTTCTTCTCCTTTTTCATATATTCCACCTAAAATAACCCTATCATGCCATGCGTAGATGGAAACCCAAATTCCCTTGCCTTCGGGAACGTTTTGATAAAGGACATAGTCAATGTTCTCTTGCGGTGCAAAATAGATCATTTGTCCACGGACGGGGATAAATTCTTTATCGTTAAAAAGCTCTCTTGAACCGATGCTTGTGCAGTTAATAATGATGGGCTGGTCTAATTGGAGAAGTTCTTCTTTATTGTGAAAGTGGTGTGTATGAAATAAGGCGCCTTTATTTGTAACTTTCTCCTTTAAATCTTGCATGAACAGGTTTCCATCGATAGCAATTTCCCGGATTTTTTTACCAGTTTTCGTTATGCCGTTATCAAAATGGGCGATAACGGGTTCTCCTAACCCTTTTGTCTTGATTGCTCCTTCAGAAGTTCCTGTTCTAAAGCTATAGGAATCGACCCATCGAATTCCGGCAAACTCATGAGAGGCAAACCTTTCATGAGAGGTGGCCAGCATCCTTTCGATCCGTTTTTTCTTTACTTGGGAAACATCATCTGGAAGAACCATAGGACTCCAAATTCCTGCAGCAACGTGGGAGGTAAGATTTTCCCAAGCATCGGCGTAAATATGCACTTCATAGCCCATCTGCAATAGATCGTAAGCCGTAGCCAGGCCAATAACGCCTCCGCCTAAAACTGCAACAGTTCCCTCTTTATGATTCAACAAATCAGTTACCTCTTTTGCTCCCCCAAGAGAAAGTGTTAGTCCCGATCCCCCATAACCGTAGTTATGGATAACAAGCTTTTCTCCTAACATTTCTGCTTCTATGCGCACTCCCGTTTTTCTACAGGGGCGGATGCCCACGTTAGTGCCTATGATGTTTTCCCGTTTAAGATTAGGGACGGCAAGATGAACCTCTTCTTGTGCTTGGAGGAAGTTTAAGCAAAATACAGATAATAGGAGGCAAAATTTAGACATTAGAGCTCTTAGTGTTTTCATTTCTCGAGCAATTCTATAGAATGAAGGAGATTATTTCTAGAGGAATTTGACAATCGATGGCTGTCTACGGCAGGGATCCCCATGGCTGTGATTACCAGATGTATGGGGTGCTCTAGTTAAAATTTTTTTTAATTAAATAAATTTTTATTATTGAATAAAAATAACTATTATTATATAATATTTGTATGGCTAATATTAATTTTTGTAATAACTCTATAACTACATGTGCTGGGTTAATTGCGGAATATGCAGATGAGTCCTGTGAAGAAGTGGTCAAAGAAGCTCTTCAAGAAAATTTCAGAGAGTTAACTGAGGCTGAAAATTTCATAAATAAATTATTTAAGAATGGGGTAGTTGTTTGTAATGAGGATAAGCATTTTGTTGAACAATTGCTCCATATTTTAGTCGATATTGCAAGCAACCCTTTTGAGAGAGAATTTTTGCAAAACCTAGCTCTTGAACTTAAGAAAAAAGGACTCTCCCCCCTTTTTTTCGGAAAAGGATCAGAGCCTAATCCTTTTGGGATATCACTTTTTGGGTTAGGACAAGGCTCTTGTGCGGGGGAGATTAGTTTTTTGGCGCGCACATTTCATGTCAATCTTCTGTTGACACCCAGAGTGTATGCACCCTTAAGAGATTCTAAGGGAAAAGATTTATTAGAGCCTCTTCCTTATCGTCGTGTTCTTATTCATGAGCTTATCCATATTTTCCATATGGTCACGGGAAATCATGAGCATTATGTAAAACTTCCTGAAATAAGGCGTTGGACAAATGGCTTGGAACAAATGGCAATTACAGGCAAAGGGGGAAACTATGTCGAAAAATACACTGAAAATAGTTTTGCGCAAAATCGTGGAGAGAAAGAAAGGGTTGCCCATCCAGGTGATCAAGGACCCATGCAGGACGTATTTGCAACCGCTTTACATTTGGGTATGGCAGATGATTTTATAGACAAATGGGAAATAGAGGAGATTAATTTTCAAATAAAGATCGAAATGTTAGCTTCAGCTCTTAAAGAAGAGGGGATTTTCATTGAGAGTCCAGCATTACTAAGTCTTGCTCAAGAATTCAAAACCAAAGCCAAATATATGGAAGCAAAAGGCGCTGTCGATATCTCAGAGCTTCCATTTTTTAGATTTAAGGTTGTTTGGATGCACCCGCCTATTTTTGAAGGGACGGAGGATAATAAAGTAACCTGTTTCAAGAGGCTCATAGGGGCTTTAAGGGGATGTGGCTATGACAACAAAGCCCGTGAATTAGAGAGAGCCTTTTTTCCTACTTCTGCCCACAGACGAGGAGCAGATGAAATTTCGTCTTTAATTGCTTCTTATAGCGGTGGACAGCCAGGTGTGCGATTAGAAGTAAAAAAAAAATGGGATCAAGAATGTGCTGCTGAAGAATTTGTTAGCGGGATTATAGGTGATTCTGTCTTTGTGTCACCAGTGGTTCCTCTATTGGTTGATATTGCACGTACGCACATAGGAAGAGAATTTTTAAGTGCCTACGCAAGTCAGGTTAAGACATTTGATGTAGATGTAGATCTTCATCAAGAAATGACCCTTTTTAAAGATGAAGGAGATCTAGTTTTCATCACCCCTTTTAGCATGAAGCAAAAATTGATTGCAAAAATGTTAAAGGTCTATCCCGGAAAGGAATTTACAGAAAAACAATTAATGGGGAGTGGGGAGGAAAGACTTGAAACTCAACATAAGATTCCAGGAAATTATTCTGAACTTAGCCCTATAGAACAATTGCGTATCGCCTTTAAAGTAGGTGCGAATGGAACTGTAATGCACAGGTTTTATGGTGGTTTTCTTATCAAAAGGCTTATAAATGAAACCCCTTTGACTTCTTCATTTTCTGAAGCTGAGAAAAAAAAGAAGTTTCAGACGTTTCAAGAAGATGATCCTTATGTAGATTATACTCTTGATCTTTCTCTTATTGATCAAATGACAGATGAGGAAGTATTCGCAAATGTGCATCATCTTGATGGTGAAGATTCTGGAAGCAGAAGGCTTTTGATTTCTCTTGTTATTGAAAAATATTTGAAAGAAACGAATAATCCTCAGCGTATAGAGAGATTAAATGTATTGAAAGCAGAAAGGGATAAGAAGTTAGATGATCTATCGAAAGGATTTAAAGAAATAAGAATACAAATGGCCCAACTACTTGCTTCTCTTGGTATCCCTAGAGAGTAGGGAGGAGAAATTATTTCTAGAGAATATTGATATTCTTACTGATTGTTTAGATTAGCTAAGTTGGTGGTATACTTCGTCAGGAGTTTATTGACTTTTAGATAAAATTGTTTCATGGATTTTGCCACGCGGATCTCAGCTTTGTCTTTTGGGTCGATGGTTCCTTCTGCAAGGGTTGTTGATTGGGTCCATATTTATACCTATTTATAGTGATTTATAGCTATTTATAGGTATTTATATTTTTTTAGTTGGCTAGTCAGGCAAGGATATGGTGAATTTGCAGATGCGTTTGGGTGATTTAAGTTGAATTCCCGGAAAAATTTTCCTTCGTAAAATTTGGCCGGAACTGGAATCCTCTTCGGCGGGCGGCGTGGCCGTCCCGACGCCCAGATGAGAAGTTTTAGTTAATATCTAGTAACTTACCGGGTGAAACTTCGAGCTGCATTTGAATTCGTTCTAAGAAATATACATAATCGTTATACGTATATGACTGCTCCCAATAGTATCCTGGCAAGTAAGATTTGAGGTAAAGGTACAAAGAAAGCCCACTGAATGGAGCAGTGCAACCAGTAGTTATCCCTGAATAGTAAGTGATTTCCGGATGCATTCCAACACAGAAAGAGATGAATGTAAATAAAGCACAAAATGGAGTGATGTACGATATACAGCGTAAATTTTTCTTAGCAATGGGAATCTTGTGAGAAAGGAGTGTTTTAGCAAGCAAACTCATCATCTGATCGCATTTATCAGGAGAGATAAGCAATGAAGCAAATGAATACTTTTTAAGGTTAACATTTTTACTTTTGCTAAGCATGCGGGAAAACTTCTGAATTCTGTAGCATACTTTTGTTAAATTTTCTTGATTTACGATTGTCTTCTGATAAAGGACTCGAAACACATAGTTTTGGTTTAAATTTTCGATCACAGCTACTTTTTTGGTGTTCCACGACAACAAAAACTGTTTATTAAGAATCCCATAATTTCTCCCCGCTATTAGGAGGATATCCTCTATCAATTCGTCAGGGATTCTAAAGGCTGCAGATTCTTCGATAGGAATGAACTCTACTCTTGCAGGTGGAGGATCGCTTAATCTGACATATACGGACATAGTATCCAATTAATAAATAAATTTGGCCGGAACTGGAATCCTCTTCGGCGGGCGGCAGGGCCGTCCCGTCCTACAGAGCCGGCCATTCGCCCCACAGGGTCGAATGGCTTCGATTCCAGACAAAAGCCACATTTAGTGGCTTTTTTTCCGGCAAAAAAAAACCTGCATGAAGGGTTTTGTTTGGCCGGAACTGGAATCCTCTTCGGCGGGCGGCGTGGCCGTCCCGTCGCTCAGAGCCGGCCATTCGCCCCAGGAGGCATCGCAAAAGTGCTTTGCTTGGAAAAATCGATGATTTTTTCGGATTTTTTTCTCCCTGCTGCCAAGACATACTTGAACATGTAGGCGGGCAGCAGGGAGGAAAAAAGCCGGAAAAAGGGCGATTTTAACAAGCAAATGACTTTTGCGATGCCTCCGTAAGGGCCGAATGGCTTCGATTCCAGACGAAAGCCACATTTAGTGGCTTTCTTTCAGTCCAAATTTATAAATAAATTTGGCCGGAACTGGAATCGAACCAGCGACACAAGGATTTTCAGTCCTCTGAAGCTATTTCCATTCCTTAACTTAGATTTCCCTAAATCAACCAATCTTGACCAAGTCTATAGAGAGAAGCGAATTATTTCTAGAAGAATTTGGTGATTGAAGGTAATCTATTTCAAGGCAAGGAAATCCGCAACTCCGGTAATATTACGGCATTTTTAGAGGCTGAGTGTTCTGTATGGTATGGGCTACATGAAATTTATTAATTTTATTTTAACGTCGCTATTTTTTATTAGCGCAAATCATGTAAATTCTTGTGCAAATCAAACCGATAAAAAATACGATGCAATTGAATATAAAGACATTAAAGAGGAATGCTATCGTCTTATTCGTCATGTACATCAAAATTTGCACATTTTAGAATGGTCTGATTCTTTTGTAAAAGACATTCTAAAAGAGCAGCTTGAAGATTATTTGATGGTATACTTAAATACACCAGAATCTCTTCAGTTGTGTGCAAAATACGAGGCAGTGGATTGGAATATTCATGAAATG
>JABDAY010000009.1 GCA_013288895.1 Chlamydiota bacterium
CAGAGACAACGTAGCTATTTTTTTCTGTTTTTATTTGTTGGAAATTTTTGTTTTTTCCTCCTACTTCAAAAAGATACTCATTGTCTAATAGGAAGTCTCCGTTAATAGGCAGGGTGACAGTGTGTTTTTGAGAGACCATGTTTAGGAAAAAAGTCTCACGTACGGTTCCCTTGTTGGGAGTTTCTGAAGAGATTGCATAGAGTTGATTGGAATTTTCTAAATAGATCTTGGAGGGGGACTCTAGAGCGCTGAATTTTTTTGTCGATTTTGGTATAGACTGGATGAGTCCTGCGTCCTCCAAATGGGAGAAATAGGTTTTTAGCGTGCGTAAATCCCCAACTTCTACTACTGCTTTGATATCATTCCAGTTCGGCATAAAAGGGACGGCATTTGAGATAAAGATAAGGAGTCTTTTGATTTTATGAATGCTTGATCCTGTAAGTTGGGGATAAATGGCCGCTAAATCAGATTCGATAGTGGCATGAACATTTTGCTCTAGAGTGATCTTGTATATAGCCTCGTCATTGATCTCAAAAAAATAGGGGTAGTAGCCCGTCTTAAGATAACGATGAAACTCTGGTATGATGTTTTTGCCTTTCTTCTGTAATTCTTTAATGATGACACTCCCTAGTTTTTCATGATTAGCGCAGATTTCTTTTAACTCATAAACGGGAAGTTTTAGTTGGTGTGTTAATTCGAGGTATTCCCTAAAAGACATCCCTTGCATTTTATGGACGGACGCTCTGCGCGTTAAGTCATGGCTACCTTTATAAATCTGTAGCGCTGAGCTTCCGGAGGCTAAAATAGTAAGCTTTGGAAAAGTGTCGTAAATGCTTTTTAATTCTTTTGACCAATTTGGGTATTTGTGGATTTCATCAAATACGATCCATTTTCCTCCATGGATTTGAAACTGCTCAGCAATTTCGTAGAGAGAGGTTGATCCCATTAAAAAGTGGTCTGCCTGAATATAAAGAATTCTCGGATCAAAACGGTCGCCATCCACAAAGTCAAGCAAGATTTGGATGAGGGTGGTCGTTTTGCCCACACCCCTTTGTCCAATAATGATAGACATCCTGTGGCTTAGTTTTTCGGTGTTGATGAAGTATCTTTTATAGGGGGAGTCCTTAATTTCTAGAAATTGATGGCTAAGCTGCTGTAATTTTTCAAACATATCACCCCCTGTGTAATGTAATCCCATATTATCACATAAAACAGTGGAATGCAATCCATTTTATAAGTACTTGATTATTAGTTAGATGGTTCGGCGCTGAGGACCTGCGCGTAGATTTTGGTGGTTTTAGTGGGGGTTTTGTTTTTGACTGAGATGGTCATACTTGAGCCTCCGGGGATTTTTTGAGAAATGAAGACCCTTTGTTTGTCGAGGATGGCGTGTTTAGAGTTGACGAAGGTGAGGAGGATTTCTATATTTTTTATGGGGGTGTTGCTCCGGTTATCGATATTTAGGTAGATCTCTCCTCGATTATTTTGAGATGTGCGTACTTTGATGAATTTATCGTAGTTGATCTCTTGTTTTGCTGAGCCTGCCTGCTGAGCTATTTGAAAGTGTTTTTGGGCAGAGAGTGGGTTTCCAAGCTTCATCTCGATTTGACCGAGGGCATTTTCTGCCTCTTGAGAAGGGAGGAGAGCGGTGCTCCTTTCTAGATCTTGTTTAGCAGCGCTCGTTTTGCCGAGTTTTTGTTCTGCGAGCCCTTTTTGGAGATAGAAGTCAAAGTAGTGATCATCTATCTGCACAGCTCTATTAAAATTAACGAGAGCCTCTTCGAAATTTCTATCCTTGGCTAGCGCCTTCCCCTTGAGGTTATAGAGCTGCGCCTCTCCTGGCTCTATGGCGAGCCCTTTATCTGCGTAGGCAAGGGCGGCTTGCGTATTACCATTCATGAGGGCCTGATATCCCTGATCGAGATTCTTGTAAGCTTCCACAGAGTTCTTTAAAGGGGCCATAGCTCTCTGATATTCTTCTACCCCCATAAATCCACCTGGAGGATATTCGGCAACTGTCTGTTCATTAGCTTTGATCCTTTCAACAGACGGGGGATGGGTGGCAAAGAGGGTGGAGAACCAATTAGCCCTGCTCCCCTTGGATAATTTTAAAAACAACTTCTGCAATTCTACAGCTGCCTGAGGATCATAGCCCGCGGCAACCATGTATTTGATCCCATACTTGTCTGCCTCTAATTCCGCATCTCTACTAAACTTTAATGTTCCGAGTGTTGCTCCCACGGCAGCTCCGGCAATGGCGACATCTTCATATTTTTTCCCTTTCAAGATCTGAGAGAGGCCAATAAGCCCTGCGCTCATTAAGACAGAGCGCTCCAGCATCTTTGCGCTGTGTCTGGCAGCGCTATGGACAATTTCATGTGAAAGGACAGCTGCAAGTTCCGCTTCGCTATTTAATTCTAAAAGCAATCCTCGGTTAATGGCAATTTTTCCCCCAGGAAGGGACCATGCGTTTGGCACCGAGTTATTGAGGACGACAAATTCATAGGGGAGATGAGGGCGGTCGCTCACGGCAGCGAGCTTTTCCCCCACTTTTTGGACATACTCTTGAATGCTTTTTTCTGCTGTGTAAGTTCCTCCTTGTGCTTGCTGCATGAGCTCATAGTGGCTCTCTCCAATTTTTATTTCCATCGATTCAGAAACAAAATGGAGCTCCTTCTTCCCTGTAACAGGATTCGTCGAGCACGCCACCAAGAGCAGCATCAGCACAATCTTTCTCATAGAACCTCTTGCAATCCAACATTAGCAAGATAAAAGCAAAACGCAAAACAAAAAATGCAAAACCTAAAAATTCGGCTAGGAGACATAAAAAATATTTCTTTGTGATATTTGCTTGTTATGCTATGCGTATCTTTTTAAAGGATTCAATCATGACACAAAAATATAACGTATCTTTGAAGATACTCCTAGGGTCTATATTTCTATGGGGATCGACCGATTTACAGGCAAATGCAGTTTGGATAGGGAACACAGATGATATTCTGGAAAATCCTCTTAACTGGGCCGGAAACATTCTTCCCACAAGCTCTACTATTGCAGAATTTGGTGCTGCGGGGACAAGCGGTACCACCGTTGAAACAACGACAGGAATTTCCGTCTTGGGTATTCTATTTGATTCGAATGCTCCCAATGCCTATTACATATATAATGACACTACTGACACCATTTCTATCGGTTTATCTGGCGTTGTAAATAATTCTCCGTATACACAACAACTTGCAAACGATTCATCAGGAGCGGGATTGTTCGTTTTTGCCGGCGGCACAGCAGGTAATAATATGAACTATTCATCATACAATACTACACCCGGTGGAGGGATCACCTTTTTGAGTGCAACTAATGGCAGCGAGAGTAGCTTTATTCTGGGTAATCATTCCACTTTTACAACAAACGGTGATTCTTCAGTAGGATCCCTTAATTGTAGTGCAACAGACAACGTAGTAATAGCATCAGGATCTTTGACTACGGGGAGTTTAAACGCTGATGATTATGTTTACGGGGTGATCTCCGGACCGGGCGCCCTTATTCTTTCGACAACGAACGTCACTGGTTACTTGAGCTTAAATAATGCTAACACCTTTACGGGGGGGACAGTTGTTAATGCTGTTGCTGATGCTGGATTATACACATTCGGAGGAGGCACATTACCACCTACAGGTACAATTGCAGTGAATAGCGGTACCTTAGCTTTCACTGGTTCTGACCAAACCACAGGCAGTTTGTCTGGCAGTGGAGGAAGAGTATCTCTGAATAGTCCTTATGGGCTTACAGTCAATCAAACTACTAATCAAGCTTATGATGGGACGTTTACAGGGGCGTCTGGGTCTACGTTTATATTAGGAACGTTGGAGTCTACAACAGCCGTAGGTACTTTGCAGCTAACAGGTGATAGCAGCGCGTTTGCCGGTTCTGTCGTTGTGAACTCGGGTAACTTGCAAGTGAACAACAATTTAGGCGCCGGTTCTATTACGGTTAATTCTGGTGCGACCTTGTCGGGTAATGGTACATTTGGCACAACTGGCAATACAACGACAATTGCTCTTGGAGGGATTTTATCGCCAGGGAATAGCGTTGGAGTTATTACTAATGCAGGTAATCAGGTTTTCAGCGCTGGATCCATTTATAGGCTGGAAGAAAATGGGTATACAACAGGGCCTATAACTCCTTCTATTGATTTACTGATAGTGAATGGTACGGCAACAGTGAATGCAGCTTCTGTTAATCTAGTCACGACTGATGGTTACATTAACTTAAACACGAAGCAAATATTTCTTACGGCTGAAGGAGGATTAACTGTAAACAACGGTGGATTTACAGTAAATACAGCCATTCTGACGTCATTTAATCCGGCAGCATATGTTTTGACGACCAGTTATGATGCCAACAACTACTACATCTTAATGCAAACACAATTTAGGTCTGAAGTAGCGGATAATGGTGGAGATAAAAATGCGCTTTCTGTCGCTACACAATTAGATAGCCTTGTTGACCCAAATACATCTGAAAATTTGTTCTTAAGTGAACTTGTACAGTTGTCAACACCTGAGTTGATCGATGTTCTTGACGATCTTTCCGGCGCACAATATGCAACAGAGGTGTTTGCTGCTGAAGTTTCAAATCGTCAGTTCATCCGGCGTTTATACGATCCAATCCGTGAAATCGTCACAGCAGAACCTTGTGATGCATGTGGCTCTCCTGTAGACCTGTGCTGTCAATTTTTAGGGTTTGATGTATGGGCAGAGGCCGGAGGGGGACAAAGACAGTTTAATGGTAACTTAGGGCTCAAAGTATATGAATGGAATGTCACTTTGGGTTTGCAGCAAACTTTCTATGAAAATTGGACAGTTGGGGTAGCTAGTTCTTATGAACATGATGCAAGAAAATATCATTCATCTAATGGGTCGGGAAGGGGCTACACATGGTTTGGCGGGCTATATGGATTGTACCGTCCTTCATGCTACTACGTGCTAGCTGATATTGCTTATGGCTATACCCAAAATAAAGTTCATCGCCAAGTTGAGATTGGTGATGTGACAGATAAATTCACGGGTACCCCAAAAGTTTCACAAGTCACGTTCTATGCTGAGGCCGGTATAGACTACAGCCTTCGTTCTTTTCTCATTCAGCCTTTTATAGGGATTGAAGTTGCAGGATTCCATAGAAATTCGTTTTCCGAAAGCGATATCAGTGGAAGTGATTTGGCATTGAACATCCATAAAAAAAATCGTACAGCTTTCACAAGCAGTCTTGGCATCCATTTGACAGACCAATTCTGCTCGGGTTTTGCCGTTAGCGTTGATTTAGCGTGGCTGTATCGATTCACAGACAATAACAACTTTAGAGCCAACTTTGAATCCTTTGGAACAGATTTTACAGATTATGGGAAAAAAGTTGGACGTTCCAGCGGGGAGGGGACAATTACCTTCTCTAAAGGCTTTTCGGATAACGCAAGAGTATTTATTGAATCTTCCGGAGAAATTTGGAGCAATGCATACGCATATAATATACTCTCTGGTTTCCAGTATACCTGGTAGTTTGGGCTCTATAGTTCGGACAATTTTTACTGATATGAAATTGTCTGAACTATAGACCTAGGTCTATGGCGCGTCCACTGGCTCTTAAGTTTTCTTTGGTTTTGCAATTTTTGTTTTGCGATTTGCGTTTACTTGGCCATTTCATCTATAATCGCTATAATTTTTTCGTGAAATTGATTGGGGGGAATATGCTCATAAGCTTCTTCTATTCTCTTTCTTGTTTCAGCATCTGTAAGGTAGGTTCTTAAAAGGCGCGGCAGAACGTGAAGGCTTTTTATGCAATCGCCAATTTGCAGACTCTGGAGCATTTCAATATTTGCTTTTTCCCAATAAAGTATGGAGGAAGTTGCGTCTGCAAGGATGGGAAGGTGCATAGAGATCGCTTCATTAATTGTTCCGGGACCGGGCTTTGAAATAAGAAGGTCAGAAAGGGACATCAAATCTGCAATTTTATCTGTAAAACCTATGATCGTTACTGAATCCAAGGGGACTTTTTGAATTTCTTTTCTCAGAGCCTCGTTTCTTCCACAGCAAACGATCAGATGAATAGGCAAATCTTTAATAGTGGAAATCTTTTTTGCATATTCAAGGGCATTTTTTCCTCCTGCGCCTCCCATCATAAGAAGGACGACGTATCTATCAAGGGGGATATGATAAGATTTTTTAAGTTCTTCGATATTTTTAGCCTCAAAAAAATCAAGCCGTATGGGAAGTCCGATATTTTCGATTGTTTCTTCAGGAATCCCTTTTAGCAGCAGCCTTCCCTTTCCATAAAATTCCTCTGTTCCAACGGTAACTCTAAAGTTCGGATGGCTCATTTTTTCCATCCCTAAGACGTAATTTTTTAGATCAAAATCCACAGGCACAAGGAGATAGGGGATATTATTGTTTTTGGCGACATTGCTTGCGGGTAGGTTGATGTAGGGGATAAGAGAGAGGATAAGGTCAGGCTTTTCCTCGTTGATATATCTTTGGATAACCCTTTCTGCCCTGCCAAATTTTGTCCGGACAATTGTGGGAGCAAGGTAGTGGACAGCAAAGTTCATCGAGCGGATCCACCCATTCCCGAGAACTGAATTATACATATTTTCTACTGCCATTAGCCCAAAAAACCGAATTTCATTGATGGGATGTATGATCTTTAGGGTATAATCGTTCTCAAGAAGAGTCTGCATGGTTTTTGCAGCTGCCGTATGTGCATAGCCCCCCTGGCAGGAAAGGACGAGGATTTTTGGTTTGCACCTCTCCTCAGCAAGCAGAGGCAAAATTGCGCAGATGAATAAAATTAAAAACCGATGCATATCTGCATTTAACAATATTTCTAAAATTGGAGCAAGTGATTTTAAATGGACTACCTGGCACTTATCTTTGACTTGGATGACACTCTTATTGATTTCAGCGGGGGCATGAACAACTGCCTAAACAAACTCCACGTGCAGTTTTTTTCGACCCATCCCATTGAGGAATATAAAAGGGCGTTTAAAAAAATCAACGACGCTATGTGGGAACTTGTCGACAATGAAAAAATACGTCCGCAGGATGTTAAAACAGAGCGTTTCCGCAAGTTAGCAGAGCACCTCTCGCTAGATTTCGATCATGAACTTGTGGCGGATATATATGAGGAGATGTTGGGACAAGAGGCTCATTGGCTGCCCGGCGTAAAAGAAACCCTTATAAAGCTCAAAGAAAAACACAAAATTGGGGTGATCACGAACGGATTTGGAGATATGCAAACAAAGAAACGTGATCTGATGGGACTTAAAGACATTTGTTCCTGTTTTGTCGTTTCCGGGCATGTGGGCTTTGCTAAACCCAATAAGGCCATTTTCGATATTGCGCTGAAAGAATTAGATGTAGCTCCTAGCCGTGCTTTAATGGTGGGGGATAGGCTTGGGTGCGACTATCAGGGAGCCCTAAATGCGGGGCTTGATTTTTGCTGGGTTAATCCTAACAAGGAAAAGCTTCCCGTCCACTTTCCTGAGCCTAAGTTTGTGGTAAGCTCAGTAGTTGAACTTATTTAGCAGCAGCTTCATCTATAGGGAACAACGCAAAGTCACTAGGGGGTGAAGCTTGGGGGCTAGCGCTAGGGGCAGCAGCGGCAGCAGCGGCGGCGGGGCTGGGGGGGCTAGCGCTTGGTGTCCTTGGACTTGGATAGGACATGCTCTTTGAGCGCTCGCCGAGTTTTGGGCTAGGGCTAGGGCTAGCGCTGGGAGCTGAGGCAGAGGAGCCGCGTCTTGGCAGTTTTGGGGCTCTGGGTCGTAATCCAAGCCGCTGGCTGGATCCTTCTTCTTCTAATTGTCGGTTTATTTTTTCTACATCACTCATCACCCTATTTGCAAATCCCTGTATATCCTTATCACCCTTAAGGAAAGTACCATCGTAAAGTGGAGGAGCATACGGCTGCCCATTTAATAGGGTCGGGTGGTTTGAAGTGGCGTAAATCAATGCTTTTCGATTATCAATCCCATATATTGGTCTAAGTGTACCTTCTAATAATCTAACTCGCTCTGCCACCTGTTCGCCGGTTAGGTTGGGTGTGAAACGACCTTCAGGTTCCTGCAAGTTTGTATCCGTTAAAATTACGCTTGGCACTAAAGGTCCTATGTTTCGTATATCCCGCAGGTGTATTGATGCTTCTAGGCTTGGACGACCGTCTGGTCCTACAGATAGGCTTTGGCCATCTGGCGCTACAAATATCTCAGTTTGGCCAGCTTCAGTACCATCGTCCTTTTTAACTACTGTTCCTAATCCTAAAGCAAGGGTTACACCCTCCTCGCCATACTTAGTTGTTTTATATATATAACTTTTTGAGTCAAACACTAACCCGAGATTTGCTTTAAGCTGTTTTTGGGCTACAGGATGATCCTCATTGTGTAGTATTACGGCAGGAGGGTGATCATCTGAAGAGGAAGAAGCAGTTGGGGAAGAGGCAGGAGAAGGGGCAGGAGAAGGGGCAGGGAAAGCTGCAGAAGAGGCAAGATCGGGGGAAGTAGGAGAAGCAATAGAGCTATGGAGAAATTTTAGTCTTTTATTAGCTGAAGAAGTTCCTTCAGAGTATGCAGAGAAGAGACTCCCTAAGTTTAGCGAGCCCGGGCGAGGGGCTGTTTGCACATCAGCTCCGACACTAGCTGCAGCAGCATTTGCTGGTGGCGGCAGTAACGGAGAGCGAGGGCTTCTAACTACATGTCCTGTCTTATCAGGAGAAGTATGTGGAGCTAGGGTGGTGGAACTATCGTAAAGTCTTTTACGTGACACTCTTGCAGCAGCAGCTGCTGCAGGTCCAGATGGACCTGCTAGTGCATTAGCAACTTCTCTCGCAGTCATTTCTACTCCAAATTCCCCTGGAACTACTGGTGATGGAGGAGGGCTCTCTACAGCAAAAATTAAAGGCGAGGCAGCAAGCTGCGCTTCTCTTGCTGCTTGTGCAGCTTCAATCTGTGATTGATCCATTGATGCCAACTGATCGAATATAGAACCTGAAGAACTTGAAACTGGATTAGTCATATTTTTTTCTCCTTAATATGTTAAAATTGTTATAGTTATTTTATAATTATACATATTTTAGTATTAAGCGTCAATTTATTTGAATTTTTTGAATTTTTTATTTATTTATATTAAAATATTTTCTTGCATATTGTAATTGTTAGTAGCAGATTAATAACCCTCAGGTATATAAGGCTGATATATATAAATAAATTTAAATGAAAGCGATAACGGATCGGAAAACGGCCACGCAAACGCAAACGTTCACGGTGCTAGCTTAGCTGCCCCACATAACACCTACTGAGGTGTTTCCTCAGCTGCTGGGGTGCCTTTTGACGACAGAGGGGTTCCCTGAGGGTTTTGCCGCTTACTACGGAAAAGGGGTACTGTTACGGGGCTTTCATCTGTTTCTCCCCTGTCGACCCGCAATGCATGTAGATTTCTTACAACCGTATCTTCAAGGATTTTTAAGGTATAGGGCTTGAGCATTGAATCAGTGAATCCCATTACCGTTTGTTCTTCTGGAGTGAGCTGTTTCTCGCCTACCTTCGGTGTTGAAGCATAAATAATGGGTACGTCTGAGCCGGCTTTTCTAATTAACCTTGTTGCTTCATCGCCGTTCATTATCGGCATACTCAGATCCATTATAATAAGATGATACTTATTTATCAGTTGACCACTTTTATCGCGAGCCGTCGCTAGGTTCACTGCCTCTACGCCATTAAGGGCTGTGTCAATCGTAAAAGATCCGGAGGCAGATATACTTTCGATCTGTTTTTTAGCTATTCTCTGATTAATTACATTATCATCGACAACCAAATAATGTAATTGTTCATTCCCAGATAGGGGAGTTTCAGCTGCTTTTAAGGGTGATGAAGAAGGTAAAAATGGGGTTGAAGGTAAAGGTGAACCCGAAGGGGCAGCTGATGATGAAGCGGCGGCTGAAGATGGGCCCCAAGGAGTAACTACTGAAGCCAAAGGAGAGGGGGCAACAGAAGAGGCGGGGGTTTTAGTTTGGGGGGCAAGCATCGTCTCAATTTGAATATGGATCTTGGGATGGGGCTTTGCAGCAGCGGGAGCTGCAGCATCTATTCCTGCTTGCATCTCATAATAGTTTGACAAATAACTGCTAGGGGAGCCACCAATTCTATTAGACATATTTCCTTTCAACTGTTGGTTTCAAAAAACAATGATAGTTTAAAAGCTAGACAATGATAGTTTAAAAGCTAGATTTTTGTCGATAGGAGAATTCTTTTTAATTATATGAAAATATATTATTTAGTTTTTATTTGAAAAGTGGAGATGTAAACAAATTAAATTTTTAGAGGCCTGACGTGTTTCGCTTCAGGACCTTTAGGAGTGGTATGAATCTCATATTCGACCCTCTCACCTGCGTCGAGACTTTCCACTAGGTCTTCAATGCTGGTTTTATGGAAGTAGATATCTTTTCTCTGGGTATCCACATCTGGAACAATAAACCCGTATCCCTTGGCTTCATTGAACGACTTTACAGTGCCCCTTTCGTAAATCTTATCTTCAGCCATAAATATCCTTTTTTTAAGAATAGTTTTTTGGGAATAAATGCGCAAGGGAAAGAATAAACGCAAAACGCAAAACATTAAACGCAAAACGGAAGAAATGTAAGAACTCTTAATTCTTTCTTTGTTTTGCGATTTTTGTTTTGCGTTTTGCGTTTCTCCCCATTGCCCAGGATAGGACTCGAACCTACATACCTCGCGGCACCAGAACCTAAATCTGGCGTGTCTACCAATTTCACCACCTGGGCGGTAGTATAGGTAGACAATGTATTAGGTTTGGGAAGTTAAAGTCAAGGGTTGGGATGTGCGAAGTGTGTAGAAATGACGTTATCTATGGCTTGTTTAAGAGGGGGGTTGACGTCTGGGAGGTTATGGACGACTTTTGCTGCCCAGAGAAAGTAAGTGTCTACGCGCTGGGTGGTCCAGCCTACTGGCGTGGCTTTCGATAGATCTCTAAGGTTATAGAGCTTGTCTCCAAGTTTAATAAGGGCTGCCCCTTCAGATTTATGGGAAGCGTTGACTATTTGTAAACGTTTTCTTTCCATTGCTGGAAGAGATTTATCATCTGTTACTTCACGGACATAACCGGTGACTTTCTCGCCGAAAGCTTGGTTTATCTCTTCAAATGTTGTGTCTGTATCTTCAACAGTATCATGGAGAATAGCTCCGATGATCACGTCAGGATCACGCACGCCTCCGATGGTTAAAAGATTATTAGCGACCCCGATAGGGTGGATGATGTAGGGGGTATGCTCAGGGTTTTTACGCGTTTGCGATGCGTGCTTTTTTGCTGCAAAGTCAACTGCTTGAAGAATACGGTTCATATCGGCTTCTGAGAAATTGGATTTTTCTAGCTCTGCGGCAAAAGCGTCGTAAGTTTTGAGGACATCAACGTTTTCATGGGAATTGGCTGCAACAACTTCGTGTGTTTCATTGATGCTGACACCGAAAACTGAAAGGCAAGAAGCTAATAATAAAGAATAAATATATTTTTTTGATTTCATAATAATTCCTCCAATGTTAATTACAGTATTATAATTAAATGGGATAAAGAGATCAACTTAAAAGAATTTTTAAGGGAGAGGGAAGAAGATCGGGCACGCACGCGGGCACGGGCACGGGCACGAAAGAGGGAGGGAAGAAGAAGTCTTAGCTTTCTCCCTCTTTCGTGCCCGTGCCCGTGCCCGCGTGCGTGCCCGATCTTCCCTTCCCTTCAATTATTTTGTGTATACACAGGACTAATATGGTATCCCATTTCTTTTACGGCAAAAATGGCTTGGGCTATGGGCTCCCACTGGGCATTTTTGTCGATGTGCAAAAGCACTTTGACGTTTTGTTTGTCAGAGGGGAGAATACCTAGTTCTTGTTGTTTGATCAGCTCTTTCTGAATGGTCTCAAGATCATCCATAAGGTATTCACGGGTGTCTGAGATCCATTTATATTGTCCTTTGTCGTTGATGCTTAGGTTGACGATATAATTTTGCTCTACGCCAGGTGTTTTCTTTTCCTCATTTTGCTCTGTGGAAACAGCTGCAAGATTGATATCAAAGTCTGATATTGCAGTTCTTGTTACGGCAAGAACTGCGAATACGGCGACGACTAAGAATAAAAAATCCACCATTGGAGCAAGATTTAGACTTTGCTTTTCTTGAAATTCCTCTTCAGGGATGATGCTCATAGGTCTACCCCAGTAAGTTTGATAAGCTTTTTGCTTCGTTTTCAACTGTCGCAAGGGCTCTTACGAGTCGGTATTTTGTGGTTGATTGGAAAATTAAAGCCAAAATAGCAACGATGAGTCCAGCAACTGTGGTACCTATAGAGATCCCGAGGCCATCGAAAAGAGAAGAGATGCTCTCCAAAGATCTATGAAGATCATAGAAGGCGTAGAACATCCCAAGCACTGTTCCTAAAAGACCGAGCATGGGAGCGATGATGGCAATATCATTTAGAAGTGCTGTCCGCTGCCAAAATGCTGCGGTGGCTCTTTTCCCTTCAGTTTTCATAGCCTCCGCCATTAAGGAGATTCCATGTTTTCTAGACGAGATCCCTGCAGCGAGCATTTTGCAAAGTAGGTTATCTCCCTGAAGGCAAATGCCTAGAGCTTCATCATACTGGTTTGAAGTGAATTTCTCTCGAAGGGCTTTAACAAGCTCTCCGTTAATTGCAGTAGATGTGCGCAGAGAAAAGAAATTGTAGAGCCAGATCCCAAAAGAACAGATCGACATCAAGAAGAGGATCGAATAAATAATAGGGGAGCCTGAGAACACTTGATTAAAACTAATCTCAATGCTTTTTACTTTTTTGGGTGTTTGTACAGAGCCCACTTCTAAGGTATTAAAGGCGACTTCTTGGGTTTGTGGCGGCTCCATTTGGATCGGTTCAACAATAATTTCCGATGGCTGAGCGGCAACTGGAGCCGCTTCCTCTTCAAGAGGGGGGATTTCGAGAGTGAAAAGAGGGGGATCATTTTGGAGCGTTTCTTCCTCTAAAAGACCTCTAGATTCAAGATCAAAGGGATCTGACACATCTTCAGAAAAGCCTGAAGCGAAAGGCAATACAGCTGCGCACACGATAAAAAATAAATGTTTCATTGGGGTAAACTCCTTTTATATAACAATTGTTTTTTACCATATCAAGCTGGTTGGAATTGATCAAGAACTATGTCATGTGTTAAAGTTTCTGCCTATGAAAGCCGCAGAATTAAAATATCCTTATACATGGGAAAATCGGTGCCCTATTATGGAAAAAGGGGTTCTTTTTATTCCCAAATACTATGAAACCCATACGCCATTTCATCTTTTTGAAGAAGGGCGAAGGGTTTTTGTTGAGTATTGTAGCGGCAATGGAGCGTGGGTGCTTCAGAAAGCAAAAGAAAACCCAGACGTTTTATGGGTTGCAGTAGAAAGAAAACTGGAGCGGGTGAAAAAGATTTGGGCAAAGATGCACAACCAAAATATTTCGAATTTGCTCATTGTCTGTGGAGATGCCGTAACTTTTTCAGAGCACTATCTTCCAGATCATTGTATTGAGAGAATTTACGTGAATTTTCCAGACCCTTGGCCCAAGAAAAAACACGCTAAGAACCGCCTTTTTCAAGCTCCGTTTGTAAAAGCCCTCTCTCGCGTTGTAAAATTCGGCGGGAGTGCGATCCTTGTCACAGATGATTTGCCTTACTGTCTTCAGATGCTTGAGACGATGATGGTAGAATGGGATTCTGTATTTGATGAGCCCTACTTTGTTACTGAGTGGCCCTCCTATGGGGATTCTTATTTTGATTCTCTTTGGCGGGCTAAAGATAGAACAATTCATTACTTACACTTTAAAAATAGGCTGTCATGATACATATTACCCTCCCTGCAGATTTGGATAATGATCTTTCCTGGAAAGAGGAAGCCCGCTTAGCGGAAAGTGGAGCCAAGATTTTTTGGCACATTGAGTTTGATTGGGAAAAGATCTCATTGTCTGATCGGCAAAGGTTTTTAACTTTTGCATGCGCGCTAGAACATTTTAGCAAAACTCTCTGGAACGAAAAAGCTTATGCGCTTTGTATTTACAAAGGGGGTATTGATTTTTCAAGGCGGTTTATTTGGGACGATCAGGCTCAAGAAAATTTCAGAGAGTGGATTGTTGATATGGGGAAAGAGAACAAATTGACCCCTCTTGATTTTCAGATCTTTTGTGCAAATGCTTTTGGAGAGTATCTTCAGAGGCTCTCCTCCTATTTGCCGGATACCCTCCCTGTGCATGCTCAGTTTGACACCTACTGCCCCATCTTACTTTCTAAAGAGAGATTTGCTCATATACATATCAACGATTCTACGCAGCCCATAGCCATTTGCTTGCCTGCTGACAATTATATTTGCCCCGAGTTTGTCTTCCAATTGGATGAGCTTTTACAAAACGGCAACTGCAGGGTTATTCCAGAATCTCTTTTGACAGAAGAATGGAATGGGGTTGAAACGATTATTGTATTTCCTGAGTACTTAAGCCCTCAGGGGAAAAGAAAGCTAAAAGGTTTTGAAGCAGCTGGCGGAAAAGTCCTTTTTCACGGGCGACATAATCTAGAAACTGTTTCTTCATCTTCATTTCAGTAGACGCAAGCGCATCTATAAGCTTCATTTCATTGACAACATCTTCAAAGTGATAGTAGGGAAATGTCTTATCTAAAAGAAACGACGGCTCAAGCTTATGCAATTCTCTTAAATGTTCGATGATTTCAAAGCGCGGCTCATGCTCATTTAAATGCTCTAATACTTGGGTTACGTGAAATTTAATCTCATCCTCTCTCATTTTCTCAACATATTTACTCACGGATTTTAAGAAAAGAAAATAACAGGATGGGCAGGCGCATACGAACCGCTAAGATATCACTTTATAGAGAAAAGGCCAGCTTTTTCTAGGTGTTACTTCGGCCTCTAGAAGCTAGAGCTTCATCTATAGGGTGTAACGTAAAGTCGCTGCTGAGGGGGAGAGTGCTCGCAATAGGGCTGGTGCCAGGAATTGTTGCTGAGCGTGTACGCGTCGGAGCCTGAGGAGGGCGCTTTGGTCGCGATTCACGGAAAGCGGGCACCGGTGTACCTCCATCTGCTGCCCTTTTGTCTCGCAAGGTATTCATATTCCTTGAAATCGTCTCTTTAAGGACCTGTGGGGAAAACGGTTTGAGCATAGAATCAGTGTATCCTATTGCCACTTTTTCTGCATCAGTTAGCGCTATTCCACCTGCCTGGGGTGTTGAAGCAAAAATAATAGGTATGTCTATGCCAGCCGCTCTCATTGCTTTTGTGGCTTCATCCCCGTGCATTTGCTTCATATTCAGATCCATTATAATCATATGATAGGGTCGTAATAGTTTACCGTTTGCATCGCGAGCAGTCGCCATCTCTACTGCAGGCCCGCCATCATCGGCAAGGTCTACCTCACAATACCCTGCGGCATGTGCCGCTTTGATACCCTTCTTCAATATTTCTCGATTTATCAGGATATCATCGACGACTAAATAACGTAATATTTCATTCTCAGGTATGGAACTCCTGGATGGGGTTACGCGAGATGAGGAAGGTGCAGCAGCAGCAGCAGGTGAAGGAGAAAAGTAGGTTGGCGGTGAAACCAAAGTTGCAGCGGAGAAAGCTGCAAGAGAAGAGAGGGTCGAAGGTGAAGTCAAAGGCGAAACCGAAGGAAGGGACGAAGGTGAAACCAAAGGGGCAGCAGCAAAAGCTGTAAGAGAATAGTAGGTCGAAGGTGAAGCCAAAGGTGTAGCCGAAGGTGTAGGTGAAGAGATGGGGCTAGATGCGGCTCTAATTAAAACGCGCGCAATCGCTGCCACTTCAGCAGAACGAGTAGCACTTTGGTTGGCTTCAAAAGGCTGTGGCGCGAGACTGCCGTGAATATTTGATGAAGTTGGTTCAGTCATATTTTCCTCTTTAGTTAAAATGTTATTAAATTTTTAAGCAATCTCAATATTTTTGTTTTAGTTTTTTTGCTATAACAAAGATAATAACTAAACGATAAGTTTCGGTCAATAATACATATTATTTTATTGTATTATTTTAATTACATTAAAATGTTTAATAGTTCATCCTGTAAAGCGATACCTTTTTATAGCACCGTGAACGTTCACGGAAGATCGGAAAACGGCAACGCAAACGCAAACGTTCACGGAAGATTGGAAAACGCAAACGCAAACGCAAACGTTCACGGAAGATTGGAAAACGCAAACGCAAACGCAAACGTTCACGGTGCTACCAAGAAAAGAGTGGGGGGTGAAAGGAATCGGAGCAGAGGGATTCGAACCCCCGACCCACTGCTCCCAAAGCAGTTGCGCTAGCCAAACTGCGCTATGCTCCGATTCTGCCTAAGACTATATTAGATATAGGTTCTTTTGGACAACAAAAATGTTGCGTGTATAATGAGTTATAAGGAGAACATGGATGAAATCATTTGACGATATGAAGGCGACGGCGAAGTTAAGGGAGCTTGCAAAACAGCCGATTGATCTTACGCACGAGGGGGGGCTTACCCCCAAGCGGATTGATACGATGCTGGCTAAGGCTGCCGATTTTACCTTATTTTATGGGACGGAAAGGGTCGATGAAAAGGTGATGGCCTCCCTTTTTGACCTTGCCCAAGAAGCGGATTGCCACAAGAAAATGGAAATGATGCAAGCAGGCGCCGTGCTAAACTTCATCGAGGGGGTCGAGTGTGAAAATAGAGAGGTTTTGCATACTGCGATGCGTGATTTTTTTGATAATAGACAGACCTCTCCAAGCGCGCAAAAAGCCTCAGAACTGGCTTACCAGGAACTCGAGAAATTAAAAAAATTTTTACAAGATATAGATGCGAAGGGGAAATATACCGATATTGTTCAAATTGGCATCGGGGGCTCTCAACTGGGCCCAGAAGCGATTTATCATGCCCTTGAGGCGTATAGAAAACCGGGGAGGAAGGCTCATTTCCTTTCGAACGTAGATCCCGATGATGGGGCAAAAATTTTTCGAGAAGTGGTTCTTTCTAAAACCCTTTTCGTTGTCGTCTCCAAATCGGGGACTACCCTGGAAACCCTTACGAATGAACAATACGTTAAAGACCAACTTGCCAAGGCGGGGCTGCCTCTTAAAGAACACCTTCTTTCAGTTACGGGTAAAGATAGTCCCATGGACGATCCTTCCAAATATCTCGCCTCCTTTTATATTTGGGATTATATTGGGGGCAGATACTCTGTGACCTCAATGGTGGGTGCTGTCCTGCTCGCCTTTGTCCTCGGCATGGATCAAGTCATCGAGTTTTTAAGGGGGGCGCATGCCATGGACAGGGTAGCCCTGCAAAAAGAGGAAAACCTTCCCCTGCTGGGCGCTCTCTTATCTATTTGGAACCGCAATTTCTTAAACCACCCTACTTGCGCCGTCATTCCCTATTCGCAAGCCCTCCACCGCTTCCCGGCCCACTTGCAGCAGCTTTCAATGGAATCTAATGGTAAACGGATTGATAAGAAGGGGCATCTCGTCGATTTTGAAACAGGCCCTATTATTTGGGGAGAGCCTGGAACGAACGGGCAGCACTCATTTTACCAGCTGATCCACCAGGGGACAACCCCTGTTCCCCTGGATCTTATCTCATTCCGTGAAAGTCAATATGGGGATGATGTAGATTTTAAGGGTACAACCAGCCAGGAAAAGCTCCTTGCTAACATGTTTGCCCAAACAATATCCCTTGCCACTGGGCAAAAGAACGGCAACCCAAATAAGGTCTTCCCCGGTAACCGCCCCACACGCGTCATTCTAGGCAATAAGTTAACCCCCTATTCCGTAGGGGCTCTTTTATCCTACTACGAACATCAGGTAGCTTTTGAAGGCTTCATCTGGAATATTAACTCTTTCGATCAAGAGGGGGTGCAGTTAGGCAAGGTTTTGGCCCTTAAGATCATCGACCTGATGAGAGACTCGAAACAGGGTAAATCGCTGGAGACTAAGAACTTTCCTTTAGGACAAGCCTTTATAAAACACTTATAAGAAAAAAGATCGGGCACGCACGCGGGCACGGGCACGGGCACGAAAGAAAGAAGAACTTAAGCTCTCTTCTCTTTCGTGCCCGTGCCCGTGCCCGCGTGCGTGCCCGATCTTCGTCTAAAATGACAATTAGTTTGTGTCATAATAATAATTATTTTAATTAGTTTGCTAATTAAAATAATTATTATATAATAATAGTATGGGGCAGGCAGATAATCTCACTCTAATGGAGGCGGTAGACAACCTTTCTAGCATGGCTGAGCTTGAAGTCGCTACACCCATTCCTGCCAAATGGCTTGACCCTACTAAGCTAGAAGAGAATCAAAAGACTGTTAAACAAACGTTTAAGGTGTTAAATAACTACCTCCACCACGTTTATTCCAAAGAAAAAGAGCAGCTTAAAGATATCGAGACGCAAAAGGGGATCCAGGCAATTATGGTCCTTGCTGGGGAAGCTGCCCAGAAGATGGATAAATTTAGCTCCGGTCTGTTTAAGGGGGTAACTGAGCTTGAGGAATATAAGGATCTGCAGCAGTTTTATCTAACAAAAATCATGAGGCGATTCCAAGAGGTTCTGGAAACTGAAGAGGCTTGGGAGAAAGAATGGGGACAAATTGCATCAAGTGTTCTAGATATTGAAAGACGGGGCCTCAAAGATTTAGAGACAGTTAGAAGAGACAAAGAGTACGAACTATTTTTCATTAAAAAAGAGGATGAAAATCCCTTTTTTAACCGGAATCTTTTGCGTCACATTAGACTTGTTGGAGACTTTGATGAAACAATCAAAGGCTCGGGAGGGGATGACCCCTTTTTAAAAGCGAAGGTGCTTCAGGATAAGGATGTTCACGCTGCTGCTAAAGAAATTATCAAGCTCTCTTTAGTCCATATCGATGCATTTTATAAAGAAGCCATGAGACATAAAGAGATCACTTTTGTCATGAGCTTGAATAGTGCCCTAATGGCCCTGATGCTAACTGCCAATCCACGCAACTTAAGAGAGAATACGACGGGCAAAAGCTCTTTAAGTTATTTCCGCGATTTCCAGATTTTTTTACGCGGAGCTTTAAACTCAATAGAATATGAAAAGTATATCTCTACCCGGCCAGATCCTTTTGCCCATACCTTGATCAATCTTTCCCATAGCCTTTGCTGCTTTTTATTCTTGAGAATTAGTTCGAAAAAAGAGGCGACAGATTTTATCCATAAGCTTATTCAAAGAGGGGGAAAGATCATCAATGAGAAACAGCCTTTTTGGAGCCTTCTTTTGGATGAAGACGAAAGTATTAGAGCGCTGCTCCGGCAATATCCGAGCGGCCCCCTTTTAAAAACGCTTGATATTTTTCGAGAGGAAGAGGCCAAAGATGGATTCGATCCTCTTATTCAAGATAACCTTCCCCACCAACTTTTCACTTTTACTTACGATTCTGCCGATATTACAGTCTTGCGGATTCCGTCGCCAACTCTCCAAGAAATTATCAACAAAGCTGAAGTTGTCGGTGAGTTTAAAGGATATTTAAGGTTCCTAAAAGGGGAAAGGCATCTTCTTTTTAACCTTCAAGATAGAACGTCGTGGCAAGAGCATGCGAGGTGTGTGGCTTTAGAAGAGGTACAAAAACAAGCTGAGTTTTCTAAGTCACTGACAACTGTCACCCTTCCTAAAAACACAGAGTTCTACACTCAAGCGGCAACTTATTTAGATTTGAATGATGCAGAAAATTTTATCCTAACATTCAAAGATCAGCTCGCAAGTGGGGAGCAATGCGGGTTCTATTTTCCCCCTTCCATCAATCAAAAAGATCTTCTTGAGTTTACTAATGCGGCACTAAAGCTGGTTCACAACCACTTTTTTGCTGGCAGACCCACCCTAGCACGTAAAGTCAGACTGGATTTTATCGAGGTCTTCTATTTACTTCTCGAACTAAAAATCATCGACCTTTTCAAACCCGACTGTTGCAGTTTCACCTGCAAAGATGCGATCGACGTTGGCGCCGGCAATGCGGCAGCCTTCTTCTCATTTCTCCGGATGTGCACCTCAGAAAAAGAATGGACAACAGAGGAAAAAAATCTCGTTCTTTGGATCCTCTACAGCCCCGCACTTATCATCAGAGAAAGAGCAGTAGATCCCCAAAACTTCAACAGAACCATCAGCGTTCTTGCCCACATCGACGCCACCCTCAGCGCCGACAGAAAAAAAATCCTTAGCGCCCTAACCGACCTCTTCGGCACCCCCATCTTCTCCACCCTTAAACTTGAGTTCTAATTTAGATATCTATATACATGTCAAAAAACTAGGGAGAGGCTGCGATGAAACATTTTCAGATTTTTAGCCTTTTAACCTCTTTTTTTCTATCGATAAGCGCCTTGCACGCAGGCCCAACAGACGCTTATGTAGCAAATAGTGGCGATGGCACCGTAATCGTTATCGACACTTCTACGAATGTAGTGACAGCAACTATAAATAATGTTGGTACAGCCCCTCTAGGAGTTGCTATAACACCAAACGGCTTATTTGCTTATGTAGCAGATCAAAGTGGGGACAATGTAACCATCATCAACACTTCCACAAATTCAGTAACAGCAACTGTGCCAGTGGACTTAGACTCTATTAGAGTTGCTATAACGCCAAACGGCTCTTTTGTTTATGTAACACATGCCTCTGGCGCCGTAAGCGTCATCAACACTTCCACAAATTCAGTAATAGCAACTGTGCCTGTGGCCTCAACACCCACTGGCGTTGCTATAACGCCAAACGGCTCTTTTGCTTATGTATCAAATCAATTTGTTAGCGGCACAGTAAGCGTCATCAACACTTCCACAAATTCAGTGGTAGCAACTATACCCGTGGGCTCAACACCCAATGGCGTTGCTATAACGCCAAACGGCTCTTTTGCTTACGTAGCAAATCAAATTGTTGGTGGCAACGTAAGCATTATCAACACTTCTACAAATTCCGTAATAGCAACTGTGCAGGTGGAAGGAAAGCCTGCGTTTGTTGCAATAACACCAAACGGCTCATTTGCTTATGTGACAAATGATGGCACTAACCCTGGCACCGTAAGCGTCATCGATACTTCTACAAATTCAGTGGTAGCAACTGTACCTGTAGGCTCAGGACCCGGACCAGTTGCCATAACACCAAACGGCTCATTTGCTTATGTAGGAAATGTTAACGCTAGTCCCGGCACCGTAAGCGTCATCAACACTTCTACAAATTCCGTAACAGCAACTGTAACTGTGGGCCATTCCCCTCGAGGAATTGCCATGCCCTCGTTCCTCCAACCCCCTTCATGCATTAGCGGATTTCAGAAGAAAGACCGCTTTTTGACTCAAACCGACTTGATTAATATCATTAATTGGTGCGCAAGTCCCTCGTTTTTCGTGACCTCATACAACATCTATCGCAATGGGACCCTTATTGGATCAGTTCCATCAACGCAGCTTATATTTGAAGACCGCAACAGAAGGAAAAGAGAGAAATATCTCTATGCTGTTATAGCCGTAAGCAGCGGAGGCGGGATAAGCCTCCCCGCCACCATCACACTGCCTTAGCAATTCTTGTATCGCGGTATCGGCCGTGCTCAAAAAATATTTGCATTTAAGCATAAATTTTAATTTAGTAGTTTTAGTCTTTATTGTTTATTAATAGTTGTTTGTTATAATGATTGGACACTGTGGGTTCTTGGTGGTGTGGGTATGCTCGGAGTCGGCGCTTTTTTCACGGGTAGATATGTCATGAAGAAATCAGAAAGACAAGGTCTTGCAGTTTAAATAAATTGGAGCGGAAATATTTATGGTTAGCCTCGTATCAAGCGCAGGCGGCTCTGCAGCTCTAGAAAGGGAAGTTGATTGGACCAGCCGCCTGGCAGATGTTGAGCTTGGGGGGATTAGCTCATATTTAACACTGAGAGAAAATCTGGAATGGAGAGGCGTCTGCTATAGATTTCATAAACTAACAGCCTCAAATACATGTGCAAAGATCCATGGACGAGTTTCTTCTGGTGACTTTGTATCACCACGCCACTTTCTTCGCATTTTGCGTGTGGTAAGAGATGCAGGGTTGCTGATCAATAATGTGACTCTTTCTTATGCTGATGTTCGATCACCGGAGAAGTTTCTCGATATTTTGCGTGAAGACAAAACGGCTGGATTGCAGATTAGCGATATAAACCTTGAGGAATTTCCTTGTATGACTCATACAGAAGTGCTTACAACAATTCTTCAACTTCATCCAGAACTTAGAACTTCGAGGGGGCTTACTTGTTACAAGCATTACTATTACACTGCTGAGGGTTATTGGCTCTTAGGAGAGGGGATCAAGGAAGTTTCAGCGCGTATAGCAGCAGGAATTCAAATGACAGGTCTTAGCTTTGGCCAAGACCCTCTAGGCTCCTCTACAGTTGGGGTTTTATCAGTTCGAACAATTATATCTTTCGGTCTTAATTCTAAGCTGACTTATTTAAATTTAGAAGGGTGTTGCTGCGATGATACGTGTCTTGTAATGATAGGTCAAAGAGGCTCGAATCTCGAAGAACTTGATCTGGGAACTTGTAGAGGAAATATAAGCACAGTTACTGAAGAGGGGCTAGTAAACCTTTTTCCACACCTCCCTAACCTTAAAAAGTTATGGTTTGGTCCAGACATACCCGTCACACGAAACATATTCCATTCAATAGTCGAGAGCTGCCCCAAATTCGAAAGATTGGAGCTTGCGGGAAAAATATTTCATAGAACTACCATGGATTCAGATGAATTACAATTTTTCATGGTGAGCTGTTTTTCCCTTACACTGGTCTTGCTCCAAGGGTGCAAAAATATCAGCAAAGACACAATTGAAGCCTGGAATCATATCCGACCAACCCTTAAAGTTGTTCGCGCCTAAATGTTCCTATAGCCGGGCGGGCTAAAACTACGTTTCTGGCCTTTGCTTCATCGGACAAAAATGTATTTAATCTTAATCCCGCTAGGGATTATGATCCAATACCAGGGATTTCATCCCTGGCTATAAACCATAATCCCTAGCGGGATTAAGATTAAATACATTTTCAAAAAATATTTGCATTAAAGCATAAATTTTAATTTAATGATTTTAATCTTTATTGTTTATTAATAGTTGTTTGTTATAATGATTGGACAATAATAACAAACAAGGGAGAGATTATATGTCTGCAGGAAGTAAGTGTTTAGCATGTCTACCTAGTATGCCTAAATGGGTGCCGCCAGTGTTTAGACAAGATCAGAGCAGAAATGGTAGAATTACGATGGTTGTGGGTGGTGCTTTGGCTCTTGTCTGTCTGGTTTTAATCGGTATTATGGCAGGGAAAGTTGTTGTGGCTAAGTTAAGTCAATGGTCAGAGTCACCGTGGGTTCTTGGTGGTATGGGTATGCTCGGAGTCGGCGCTTTTTTCACTGGTAGATATGTCATGAAGAAATCAGAAAGACAAGGTCTTGCAGTTTAAATAAATTGGAGCGGAAATATTTATGGTTAGCCTCGTATCAGGCGCAGGCGGCTCTGCAGCGCTAGAAAGGGGAGTTGATTGGACCAGCCGCCTGGCAGATGTTGAGCTTGGGATGGTTTTCTCCTGTTTAACGCTGAGACAAAATCTAGTAATGAGAGGTGTCTCGCGTCGGTTCTGTTACCTAAACTTTTCAGATTCATGTGTAAAGATTCATGAGCGTGTTCCCATGGATGTCGTTCTCAGATCACAAGGATACTTCGTTCGCATTTTGTATGCAGCAAGAGATGCGGGATTGCCAATCAATAACATAGTCCTGTATCATACGGCCGCTAGTTGGCCGCAGCTCTCCTGGGGGGTGCTGCCCTTCTTTGATTCCTTCTTCGATTTTTTGCGCATTGCAATAGCTTTAGGGATTCCTCCCGGCAACATAGACCTTAAAGGATTTCCCTGTAAAGATTTAGTCTTACTTAGGATGCTTCTTAAAATCTGTCCGGCATTGAGAACTAGTGAGGGGCTTACTTCCTTCGATTACAATTTTGGGATCCACTTAGAATCTGGCCTTGAAGATTTGAGAGCCCGGGTGCGAGAGGGAATTCAAATAACTGCACTGGACCTTCGCGGGGCTAGTAGATGGATGTACGTTAGCGTTTCACAAGTTCAAGAATTTCTCGCTGTTGGTCTTAATTCTAAGCTGAGTATTCTAAATTTAACCAGATGTTCTCTTGATGACTCGTGTCTTGAAGTGATAGGAGAAACAGCCCCAAAACTCACGAGTCTCTCTTTAGGAGGTGATCCTCCCAAAGACACAAGCACTGTTACAGAACAAAGTCTTATAACCCTTTTTTCAGACCTCTCCGATCTTAGAAGTCTGGCAGTGAACGGGAGCGATATACCTATGACGCAAGGCGTTCTCCATTCAGTAGCCCGAAGTTGCCACGAACTCGAAGAACTTACGCTCTACGGAAAGGCCTTGAGTGAAGATGGAATATACTCTGTTCTGGAAGGGTGCTTCTCTCTTAGAGAGCTTACACTCTACCACTGTAAAAATATCAGCAAAGACACAATTGAAGCCTGGAATCGTATCCGACCAACCCTTAAAGTTGTTCGCGCCTAAATGTTCCTATAGCCGGACGGGCTAAAACTACGTTTCTGGCCTTTGCTTCATCGGACAAAAATGTATTTAATCTTAATCCCGCTAGGGATTAAGATTAAATACATTTTTGTCCCACCTGGCACGTAAGAGAGGTTCATTCTTCTCTTTCTTTCGTTTTGCGATTTTTGTTTTGCGTTTTGCGTTTCTTTTTTCAGTTGAGCGTGAGATCCTCCGGGATCATCGACAATGTGGCGTATTTGCCGCCCATTTCGCGGAGGATGGTTTGCCAGAGTTTGTCTGGGGGGGCTTCGAAGACATAGCGGGCGTTTGCGGGATGCAAGAACCAGCCGCCATTGAGGAATTCCCGCTCGAGCTGTCCTTGACTCCAGCCGGCGTAGCCGAAGCAGAGGCGGATGTGGGGGCCATTTGGATCGTTCATCGCTTCTTGGAGGAACTGGACATCGCCGCCGAGGTAAACTCCTTCGCAGACTTTTAGGGTTTGATCGGGAATGGAGCTGGAGGAGTGGAGGAGCATCATCTGGTTTGGCTGGGTGGGGCCGCCGGCTCTGATTTGAACATGCTGGTTGGCAATCTCTTTAAGATTTATCAGGTCTTCTGGAAGCTCGATATCGAGGGTTTTATTCAGCATCAGGCCGAAGGAACCTGACTGAGAGTGCTCGCAAACGAGAATGACGCTGCGGAAATAGGTTCCATCATCGATCTCTGGGCTCGCTATCAGAAGGGATCCCTTTGAAAGCTGAGCGTAGGGGACCTCTTCATTCATTGCATTCTACCAAATTAGTGTTGTTGTACTCGACTTTCTGGTGCGTTCTTTGCCAGCTTTTGTTCAGGTGGAAGAGGAGTCCGTAGTTGTTGATGTCGGCCATCATGGTATTAGCCTTATTAATGAGAGAGGTGACATCGAGATAGAACTCATCACTCTTAAGGAACTTCCCAAGAGAGCCTTTCCCTGCTGCAATATCTTGTGTGACAGAATCAATTGAGCTCATGGTTGAGCTTAAATTGATGAAAAATTGATCATCGGTGAGTTGATTGATAGATGTATCGATATCTTGTGTTAGCTTGGAAAAATTTGCGATAGCATCTTTTACGTCATAGACTAGGTTTTCGTTATTAACTGTTGCAAGTAGAGTGTCAGCTTCATCCATGAAATTGCCTGCTGATTTAATCGTGGAGGCTACTTCTTCCCCATGATCTGCGATCCAGTGGTTGACTTGCTTTAAAACTAGTTGCATGTCGTCTGCAACTTCAGAGAGTTTTTCAAAAGTGTTTTCCAGCGGATCTCCTGATTCTGCATAAATAGGCTGGTCCGGCGGAAGGGGGAATGATTTTTCTCCAGGCTTTGGGGCCTTGGGGATGATGGCGACCGATTTTTCTCCTAGGAGCCCTGAAGTTTGAAGGGAGATTTCATCTGTATTATAGATAGTGACAGCTGAATCTACTTTTACTACAAGCTCATAAGTGTAGAGTTTCCCAAATGTGTCAGAGGGTTGCTCCCTTGCATGGAAGATCTCTCGGATAGCTGTGACTTCCCCTTCAGGCTTTCCGGCATAAGTAACGCGTGTGCCCACATTAATTTTATTAATGTCAGAAAAACGGATATAATAGGTCTTTTTCATGTCTCCTACACGGGGGTGCAAGAACATAATGAATGAAACAATCACGACGCATGCCGCAATGACAAATAAACCGATGAGTAAGTTCTTAGTTTGTTCGCTCATTTCGACCTCTTGTGCAATCTCATTTGCCCGTTAAAACAAATCTTTTCGGGCCAATTTTTATATCGTCATCTCACCGACTTATTCAAGTCGCCTCGCCTCCGCTATCCGAGACAACTTCGTTGTCTCTAAAAATTTGCCTCGAAAATCTTTTGTTTTTCCGGGCAAAGCAAATTACGCAAGAGGTCTATTTCTAAAGCTCCTTGGGTCTTGGCTGATGGTTTTACGCAAAAATTCTATAATCGGATCCTCGATCTTTAAAAAAGTATCGGGATCAGCCACATAGGCGATCTTACCATCTTTATGCAATGCTAGTCTATCTCCTACGTAAAGAGCTGACAAGATATCGTGGGTCACCACTATGCTTGTTGCTTTAAGCTCTTTTTGTGTTTTAACAATAAGTTCATTTATATGCATAGCAGTTATTGGATCTAGCCCCGTTGTTGGCTCATCGTATAGGAGAATTGAGGGCCTGTAAACAACGAGCCTGGCCAGAGCCGCCCGCTTTTTCATCCCGCCTGAAAGTTCTGAAGGCATTTTTTTCTCTGTTCCTTCAAGGCCAACCATCGTTAGAGCTTCTTCAACCCTTCTCTTTATCTCTTCCGGGCTGCAAACTTTGTGCTGTTTCAAATAAAAGGCGGTGTTTTCCTCTACATTCATTGAGTCAAAAAGAGCTGAACCTTGAAAGAGCATTCCCATATGGAGGATCGCCTTATAAAGCGCGGGCCCTGACAGTTCAGAAACCATCGCGCCATCTACATCAATGGTTCCTTTGTCGGGTTTAGTGATCCCAATAATATGCTTTAATAAAACGCTCTTTCCCACTCCTGATCTGCCTAAGATCACTATTGTTTCTCCTGTAAGAATATCAAGATCGAGCCCTTCTAATACTTGCACTTTCCCGTATCTTTTCCAGAGATTGCGTATTTTAATCATATCCGAGCACCGGAAACATGCGGGCCAGTTGCATCCTTGCAAGATTAAGACCCATTGTTAAGAAAAAGTTTGAAAGAAGGATCCAGCAATAAGTATAAACAACGCTTTGTGTTGTTGATTTACCCACTCCCTCAGCACCTCCGGTTGTCGTCATCCCTTTATAACAAGAAATAGTCATGATCAAGCACCCAAAGAAAAAGGATTTAACAATCCCCGTTGTAAAATCGAATAAAGTGATATGAGTGGGCATCGGGTCGAAATAGGTGGTTGGCGCCATATTAAAAAAATAAATGGAAATGAGATAGCCCCCATAAATTCCCATGAACATACTAAAGATCGTTAAAAGAGGAATCATAAAGATTCCAGCGATAAATCGAGGCGCAAGTAAATACCTATTGGGATTAACAGCCATCGTTTGAAGGGCATCGACCTGTTCGGTTACCTTCATTGTCCCAAGCTCTGCGCACATGGCCGCGCCGACCCTTCCCGTGACCATGAAGCCCGTTAACACAGGTCCTAGCTCTGTGATCATCGCTTTGGCGACAAGCAGCCCTGTGACGCTTGCAAGCCCTTTATCTGACAATTGGTAAAAAGACTGAGCCGCCAGCACAAGCCCCGTAGAAAATCCCGTAATCGAGACCACAAGCAAAGAGGCTACGCCAATATCGAATAGTTGTTTAAGGATCAAAGAAGGCGCCGGAGGCTTTTGAAGCGTCGTTTTAGCCACCTCGATGATCAATGTGACGTAGGCTCCCACTCCGACAACAAACTTCAGCCTGTCTGAGAGGATGCGCAAACCAGACCGTTTTTCATCTTCCGGTGCTGGCCGAGAGATCTGATTATTCTGAATCTCATCCATAATTGGAGCCTATCAAAAAAACATTTTAAACGCAAAACGCAAATCGCAAATCGCAAAACGCAAAACGGAAGAAATCTAAGAATTCTTAATTCTTTCTTCTGTTTTGCGTTTTTTGTTTTGCGTTTTGCGTTTCTTCTAGTTTGCTCTTGTTCCGCTGTGCCATGTATCGAGGCTGCGGATGGTGGATTCTCCCTCTGCCCTTTGGCTTTCGTGGATGGTGCGGAGTTTTTCTTTAATCCTGTCCAGTGCATCCATTTGGAATCTTTGATCGGTTTTCATCACATCTTGGTTGCCTTGGATGAAGACGGAAGTAGCCTCTCCAAATTGGCGGAGCATGTACATGATACTCTCTCCCATTTTTTGGAGTAGCTCGGGCTTATATTTGCCATTGAACCAAGGTACGGTATTGATGCCTGTAATAAGAACAGGGGCCGCCGTTAAAATTCCAAAGACGATTTTTAAAGTTCCATGGCTAGTGGAAGATTTTTTCAAGTCATCTTTCATCTTTTCGAGGTATTCTTTGAGGTCGAACCCATTGGAGATATTGTACATCGCAAGCTCTTCGAGAGTATCAATACATCTTTGCAGGTGCCCAATAAGCATTGCTTTTAAATTTTCATGTGCCGTAGCAAGTGTCTGAGCCTCTTCGGCGAGAGGGATTTCTGGCCCTTGCTCAGGAAATTCTACCTCCTCAGGAATTTCTGAGCTGAAATTGTGTTTTCCTGCAAAAGGCTCGGAAAAAGCTGGTTGATATATGTTTGTGTCTGCTCCTACTCGTCCTACCATGATAATATCCTCCTTGAAATGTCTGTAATTGTTCGTACTGTTCTAACTGCTAGTTCTGTAGATCCTTTCCCTTCTGCAAAGGTGTTGTCGATGTAATTTCTAAACTGCTCGTTCATTGCTTTAAGGAGAGCCTCTCTTGTGTTTAGCTCTTCGTAGGCCCCTTCATTTTGAAGCATTCTTCCTCCGCATACACCACCGCCAATCTCTGCTACCCCCTGCGTGGAATAGGCAAGTCCTGTAATAATGAAAATCTGCTTGTTGTTATAGATCGAAGCAGACAGGGTGCTTGCGTAATAAGAACCTCCCATACATCCGGTCATCGTTATAGCGCTAATTGCCATGGGAAGATACTTTTTGATCTTTTTCTCAGTTTCCTCGTTTCCCTTTGACCATTTTCTCGCTAGATCTCCCCAAAGTCCAGTTTTCTTATAAATGATGTTGCAAAGCTCTAAAACTCCTAAGAAGACGAGTGCAACTCCAATATAGGGATTGCCATGATACATCATCGTAAAGCCAGTTGCAATCGCAATAAAGGTCATCATGCACTCTCCAACCATTTTTAAAGAGTCCATTACCCCGTCTTTTGTCTGGGAGAGGCGGGCATTTTCTTTAAGATATTCAGCTTTTTCTTTGGCATAGGCCTTCATGTGCGCGAGCCCATCTTCTACTTCTAGTTGAAGATACTCAATGAGCTCTGGCTGAAAACGCTCATAGCGCAAATGTAGCTCAATGATCGCTATCTCAATACGAGAGACTGGCTTTGCTGTCATGAATGGCTCCCTTTAATCTTTTAATCTGCTCGGGATAAAACCCGTATTCCTCTGCCTGGGAGAGCGCTTTTAGCGCCTCTTGCATGTTCAATAAAAAGTAATAACACTCGGCGGAATGAAAGTAAGGTGCCGGGTTATTTGGTTCAAGTAATGCCAGCGTTGCCCAAGCTTGCAAGGCTGCTTCATATTTCATTTGCCCAATGAGGGCTGCCGCATAACCTTTCCAATAATGCCCTTCAAAAGGGTTTGAGATCAAAAGCTCTTTAAAAAGAGGTTCTGCGTCGCTATATCTTTCCTCAGCGTGGAGCTTAAAAGCGAGATCATAAAGATCTTTTTGCTCTTGTGCCCCCAGTTTTCCAAGCTTGTTGATATATTCTTCAAACATTTATTACTGTGTCCTTTGGCCAATAATATGTTGGTTCGAATGGGTATATTCTTTCACGCTTTGGTTCATGAGTTCCCAAAGATGGGTTAGTTCTTTTAGGTCGTTTTCAACGTAAGCTTTATTGACCTGCTGTCTTGCCAAAAGAATTTGGATTTGTTCGCCGCATGCAGATTTAATCCCTTCTACTTGAGAGTGGGAAAATTTAAAACTCGTGATCCTCTTATTCTCATCGACTTTAATTTTGCCAAAGATATCTGGGTACTTATTGTAGACAGTTTGAATAAGCGTTTTAGCCTCTTCGTCATTACTAAAATCAAGCCCCTTGTTATCTTTTTCTTCGCTGCGAAGTCTACTAGAGAATTTAGTGAGCTGTGAGCTCTCCGTTAAAAGGGCATCATTTTTAGCGATATTGGCAAAGGCAGACTTTGATTTTGCATCGCAGCACAGTTGCATGGCGCTGAGAAGATGCCATGTTGGATTTTTATTGAGGTCGAGCGTTTCTTCTAGCTTCTCTTCTTTTTCTTTTGCGATATAGTAGGGGAAGTTTGGATCTGTCACAGGAAGTTCTTCAGGGGCTAGCTCGCGGATACGGTCGATGATGGCGTGTACTTCATGGTCCTCTGTAAAATCAATCCCATCTTCTATCGGAATCGGGCCCTGTTTTTCGTTAACCTTCTCAGCATACTGCGCAAGCAATCTTTGCAGCTCAGCATTGTCATCTTGCTCAGCAGCATTTACCTCGCTAAATACACTTGGTTGAGTGAAATTTTCTGCAACTTTTTTTACTGGGTCTGCCATAATTACCTCCGGGGGCGAGTTAATTATAGAAATCCGCTTATTTCAAGTATACTAAACAAAAACCTTAACAAAAGAGAAGAAAAGATCGGGCACGCACGCGGGCACGGGCACGGGCACGAAAGAAAAAAAGACTTGAATTCTTTTCTTCCCTCCCTCTTTCGTGCCCGTGCCCGTGCCCGCGTGCGTGCCCGATCTTCTCCTTTTCTCTAATAGTTTTTATGCCACTTCAGGGAGAATTTTCCTTCTTGTCCGGGCTGGGTTTCGGCTTGGAAGATGAATCCGTGCTTGAGCTCCACTTCGACGACTACTTGGCTGCTATCGGTCCCTTGAGCTAGGGTGACCATGACCCCTCTAGTGAGGTACTTGCCGATTTGGATGGCAACCCCATCTTCGCATGAGATAATATTCAGTCTATCTACCCCGAGCCCTTTACGGATTGTTTCGAGGACATCGGGGCCCATTTTGCCGGAGAGGGTAACAATCATTTGGGCAAGCTGTACTGCTTGTACAGTAGAGATTTCAGGAATATCTTTATTAAAAAGAATATAGGATAGAATTGAACTTGTCGGTAAGTAGGGGGTCGATTGGAATGTAAGCACGGGCGATGTTACAGGGCCCGTTAACATGGCCGTGATTGTGTATTCGGCTAAAGGCAGTGTGGCTTTAATTTTAATGTAGGCTTCTTCAGCGAGTTTATTGCCTAAAATAATTTCTCCTTCCTCCAATTTAAATATTTGCCCCGCAAAGCTAAAGTCTCCTCTTAGGAGAGATAAAGATCCTGTCGCCTTAAGATCTGAGGTGGGGCCTATAAGATGAATGTCACCTCCCCATTCCGAGCGGAGGCCCCTTCCTCTGACAAGGACTTTGCCTGGAGCGCTTGGGGGGGCATTAAAATGAATATCAAGATGAAAAGTAGATGCCGATTTGACAGGGGTCTCGGATGATTCTTCAGCTGGTTTATGGAGGTAGGTCACAGAAAGGGTGGGGATTCCTGCTGGAAGGGAGTCGGGAATTTCACCTTCTGCCTTATCGACCACTACATCAGCTTTTAATTTAGTCTCATCAGTACTACCTGAAATTTCCATAGGGCCAGAAACGGTTCCTCCGATCATTTCAAAATTAACGGCATTCACTTTTTCGAGCTGTGCTTGAACTAAAAAGGGGAATTTTTCTTTAAGGGTTAAATAGCCTGTTCCTGTCAGAGCCCCATCCTTTGAATCTTTAGCGGTCACTCGTTCTAATGTGACCTGGTGATTTTCTGCGCGCGCAAAGGCATTGACCTCTTTTACAAGTGTTCCTGTAAAGTAATTTTCATAGCTTCCATTTTTTAGCTCCATAGAACCTCTGATGGAAGGGGAGGAGAGTGTTTTGGCAAGGTAGAGGTGGGTGGAGAGCCATCCTGAAATGTGCTGGGCCCCTAAGTCGACAAAGTCAAAAATATCTTCGAGGTTTCCATCCATTTCAAATTCACCGGCAAGATCTCTATTCTTATCGATAACAAACTGAAAAGGGTAAAGCTGGTAGTGAATGGGCAGAGTGGCAGACAGGTGGAGTTCTTGCCCTTTCGCTTCTTCGATCCGCCCGCGGAGTTGCAAGATATTTTGATCAAATGTTGCTTGGAGAGAACCTTTGGCTAGCAGCTGGGCATCAGCTCCAGAGAAAAGGAGGTTAAACCTTCCTTGCATGTCTTGCAGCTCTCCTTGGAATGAGGTGATCCCTTTGAGCGCAACAGAAGGATAGTAAATAGTTAGAAGATCAAGGGGAATATCTGTCCCTTTCAGGCTAATAGCAACATTTTTGGGTGTTATAGAAAAGTCGAGATGTAGATCTCCTCCGTCTATTTTTAAGTTGAGATCGTTTAGGGAGTATTGATCCTTTTTCCAGATAAGTTCTAAGGGATTTTCAATAGCGAACGGTTTTTTTAAAGCAAAGCCAGAAAATTCTTGAATCTCAAGGCGGTTTTCTTCATAGATGCCGTTTGAAGTAAGTTCAAATCCTTCTCCTTTTAAACACAATTTGTAGGGCCATTTATAATCGCTCCAAGAGGTATCGAATCTTAGAGAACTAAGCTCAAGTTTTGAGAAGAGGACATTTTCTCCTTCGAGGTTTATCTCACCTCGCGGCGATGTGAAAATATCTGTAAGGTTGGCGTGGAGGGTAAGATCTTTTGCTTTGTGGTTCATGAGCTGCCCATTTTTTAAAGAAGCGTGGATCGTAGCCGTTTGATCCTTGGAAAAGTGGAATTCTGCTCCTAACTGTCCTTTAATGGGGATCTGGGGTATCAAATCTTGTAGGTGTTCTATTTTGTGGATTTGGGCAAACACATCTCCCTTGAGCGAGCTGGGTGAAAATAGGTATTCAAGTGTCGCATCTAGTCTAGAATCTTGAGAACTCAAACTGAGTTCTGACAAACTGAAGGAAGTGCCAGGGTTAAAAATAAATCGACTAGAGGCAGTGATAGGGAGAAGAGGATTTTGTGCCTGGAGTTCTAAAGAGCCCTTCCAAAGATGATTCTCGTAGACCCCAAACAGCTTAGCTTCCCCCTTATAGTTTTGATGTCCCACTTGTAAATCATCGGTGAGAAGCTCAAGTTTATAAGAAGAGAGGTCAAAATGCACCGTGCCAGATGCTGAGCCTTCGATATTTTTATACAGTAAATGGGGAAATTTAAACGAAGCGTCGATAGATTTAATGGAAGTGGGTGAGTTTAATAGAGAGCTTCCAGATAACGTGATAAGATCGCTCGAAACTTTTGCGTTCGAAAGATTGATTGCATAATCGGGAAAAACAAAAAAAGTCAGAGTAGAATCCCACTGCCGGTTTAGAGTTTCCCAACCAGGGATCTCTAATTTCTTAAGCTGCACCTCTGCATGCCCTTCAAGAGGAAGAGGAGCCTGTTTTTTTTCCATGAAAGCAATCCAGGTTTCTAATGGACCTTCTAGCTTTGCGTCCAAAGTTCCAAAAGTTTCGATGTTAGCAACAACATTTAAATGCCCTTGGACTTTATTAGAGTATCCAGAAACCTTCGCTCTGTTTATTTGGTCGAAGGCCTTTAAATCGAAGGAAACTTCCTTTAACATTTTTTTTATTTTGATTCCCCCTGCAAGAGAAAAAAGGGGGAATTTTTGGATTTGCACTTCTCCGATGTTAAATGAGCGGATCGAAATACTAAAAGGGAGCTTGAGGCTATCCCAGGAAAATACGAAAGGGGTATCTGACTTACTTGACTCTTGGAATTGGAGCCCAAGTTTTTTTGCATAAAGATAAGAAACAGCAATCTCACCGCGCATTAGGGGCAAAAGCGCTAGACGCATTTGCAGTGTGGGAATACTAAACTCATTTCCTTTCAATCCCGTTACATTGATTTGAAAGGGGAGCCTCCCCTCAATACTCTCAATAGTCAGCCCAGCTGCTCTAAACTCATCTACAAGCTTCTCCTTGATCTTGTTTTTCGCCCAATTAGTCTGGAGCACCGCAAGCCCAATAGAAAACAGCAGCAGCGCGCAGACGAGGAAGACAGCGGAATAGTGAATCATTTTGTAGATATATTTCATATTTCATGCTTTCTGTCATTTAAGAGGAAGATCGGGCACGCACGCGGGCACGGGCACGAAATCCGGAAAGAAAGAGAGCTTTAAGTTTTTCTTTCTTTCGTGCCCGTGCCCGTGCCCGCGTGCGTGCCCGATCTTCTCTTCCTCTCTAATCTTAGAAGGTTTGCCCAATGTCCACAAGGAATCTGTATGCGGGGTCTAATTCTTTTCTCCTGTCGAGGGGGACGGCAAAGTCAACGCGGATGGGGCCGAAGAACGAAAAGTAACGAAACCCAAGCCCAAGTGATTTATACCATTTTCCTGTGAAGGGAGGGAACATGTTGAACTCCACATTGCCTAAGTCAAAAAAGGGAACAATCCCTATCGTTTTGGTAAGTCTAAATCTAAATTCTGCGGTGTAATATACGGCAGATCTCCCTCCAAGAGGCTTGCCATGGCTGTTAAGGGGGCTGACGGTTCTATACCGATAGCCTCGCAGCTCTTCTTCAGAGCCTCCTAAAAATCTCTTGGGTAACGGAATGGCATCTAATCCTGTGCTAAAAATGGAACCGAGGGTTATTTTCTGCGCAAAAATAAAACCGCAGGTCTCGAGTAATGAAAAGTAGTTGCAATAAGAAAATTCCTGAATAAGATAATAAATGTTTTTCTTCATGTAGTTCACGCTCGGAGTTGTCGTGTATTCGAAGGTCATCCCCTCCGTAGGATTAAGGAGATCGTCCGCATTGCTCCAGCGCAAATAAAAGGGGACTTCAGTAAGATAAAAATTGCCATTAGCGGCGCTGTCTGTCACTAGTAGCTGCTCGAGCTTAATCCCTCCTGTCACGCGAAATTTATCGCTCACCCTTCTTTCCACTCTATTTAAAAAATTATAGGTACGATCTGAGTAAGGGGTGATATCTTCATGGCCAGCTTCTGCTTGAATCACATAATCTTGGTTCGGCCTGAAAAAGCCGGGGATAAGATAGTTCAAAACCCCTGTTTGACTCCTTTGGGTAATATCTCCTTGAAGCCCGATCTTTCTTCCCATTCCTCCAAGATTTCTGTGTTCCCAGTTAAATGTAAAACCAAAGCCATAAAATGTTTGATAGCTGGCACCAAAGCTAATACTTCTATGTTTTGTCTCCGTCACATCTAAAGACATTTTTAGCGTGCCATCTTCTGTGAGGGCATCATCGTGTGTGATTAGAATAGAGCTAAAAAGCCCCGTCTCCATAAGTTTTTTTTGTGTGCTTTCAACAATGGAACTTGCGTAGAGTTCTCCGTCGTAAAAGAGGACTTTTTGGCAGATGTAAGAGGGCTTCACACCCCCATCGCCTGCAAGAGTGAGCTCTCCAAATTTCGCAAGAGGCCCGCTATTTACCTCCACATTCACATGGATTGTTTTTGTTTCCGCATCAGCTAAAATCTCCCGTTTATCGACTGTGGCCAGCGGATAGCCGCAATCGGCAAGAAGTTCCAAAAGCTTGAGCTCAGCTTTGATAATTGATTCTGCAAGAGCAGGCTTTTCAAGATTGATCTCTAGAGCGCATAAAGTGATCCTATCACAAGTGATGGGATTCTCAAAATTTCCGTTATAAAGGCGAATCGTATAGTCTTGAAGTGTATAAACTTTTCCCAGATCAATTTGGACGATCACCTCTGATCCTTGAATTTCCATTTTTACTGTAGCATCATAATATCCGTAGGCGTGCAAAACTTTAATGAGCCCGGGAATATCAGCATCAGCCCTATAGCGGAGCGCATTAAACGACGCGGGCGGCCGTTTTTTTAGCGATGTCAACGCAGAAACTGCTTTTAATTCTTTTAGCAAACAGCTATCGTTAACTCCTTCAAAGTCTACAGTATAGGAGATCGCCGCAACGATTTCTGAACAAAGAAGGATTAAAATAAAAGGCAGCAATCTGAGCATAATTGTTTAGTTTGCCTTAGAATTAGGAGAAAATCAATGGAAAGAAAAAAAAGCAAAAAGATTTATGAAGCCTCTTGCAAAGTGATTCCCGGCGGAGTGAACTCTCCAGCGAGGGCATTTTTGAGTATGGGGATCCATCCATTGATCGTTACAAAAGGGAAAGGGGACACGATTTGGGATGAAGATGGCCATACCTACATCGACTATTGCGGCAGTTGGGGCGCACTTATTTTAGGCCACGCTCATCCAAAAGTCGTAAAAGCCGCAAAAAAACAGATCGGTTACGGCTCTTCCTTCGGTATTAGCACGAAAGTGGAAAAAGAGATCGCAGCGCTTATTGTAGATCTCATTGCTTCCATAGAAAAAATCCGCTTTGTCTCTTCTGGGACAGAAGCCACCATGAGCGCTCTCAGACTTGCACGAGGCTATACAGGGAAAAATAAAATCGTCAAATTCTCCGGCAATTACCACGGCCATCACGATTCCTTGCTTGTGCAAGCAGGCTCAGGGCTATTTCATGTGAATTCCCAGGCCTCTTCTCTTGGAGTGCCTCCGGAAATGGTCAAAGATACCATTATCCTCCCTTACAACGATGTGAATGCCTTGCATGAATATATTGGCAACGATGTTGCAGCGGTGATCGTCGAGCCGATTGCAGGCAACATGGGTGTAGTTCCGGCAACAAATGATTTCCTTAAAACGCTTCGCGAGGTCACAGAAGAAAAAGGGGCCGTTTTAATCCTAGATGAAGTGATCACAGGATTTCGGGTAGGCCTTGGCGGCGCGCAAACCCTTTATAATATCACACCCGATCTCACCTGCTTTGGTAAAATCATCGGAGCCGGCTTTCCCACAGCCGCCTTTGGAGGGAAAAAAGAGATCATGGATTGCCTAGCGCCTCTTGGCGGCGTTTATCAAGCAGGCACACTCTCTGGCAACCCCGTTGCCATGCAAGCAGGCTTAGCCGCCCTGAAAGAGATCTCTGCCCCAAACTTCTACAACGAGCTCCAAGCCAAAACAGACAAGCTCCTCCTCCCCATCGAAAACGCTCTCAAAGAAACCAAAAAAGGGTGCCTGCAAAAACAAGGCTCCATGTTTACTATTTTCTGGGGCACAGACAAAATCACCTGCAAAGAGGACCTTAAAAAGATCGACGAGGAGACCTTTAAAAGGTTTTTCTTCCATCTATTGGACCAGGGGATCTACATCCCTCCCTCTCAGTACGAGGCCTCGTTTGTCTCCATCGCCCACACAGACGAAAACCTCGAAAAGACTAAAACTGCTGTCCTTGATTTTTTAAAGTAAGAATCTGTTTAAAATCCTTAAGAATATTTAAGATTCGGTTACGGTTACGGGACTGTTGCTTCGTAACCGTAACCGCTCCCGTATGCGTAACCGATCTTCTCTTCCTCTTTCCCTCTTTCTTTCTTGTCGAAAAATTTATCCATCGCTAAGATCTCGGTTTTGGAGGAGGTCTAATATGGTGTTTTCGATTTGCCTAGCGATTTTGGGACTGTTGTTTATCTACCTAGAGTTTTTCCTGCCTGGTTGGGTTTTAGGGACAGGGGGAGGGGTCCTGATCATCTTCAGTATCGGGCTATTCCTTGGCCAAACAACGGCTCTCATGCCAGTATTTATTTTTTTAGGAATACTTGCTATTTTGGCCGTATACACCTGTAACTTAGCGCTTAAAAGGCGGGTAAAACTGAAAAAAGATGAAGATCTTAATTGAGTCTTTATTCTGAAATGGTATAATGTCAGCCTATGACATATTGCAGCGTTCTTCCAATAGTCCCTTGCGTGCAGTCGTACGACGATAAGTGGTGTCTTGTGTGGGGTAAAAAAACCTATCACGATAGCGGCATCGGCAAGCTAAAATCCTATACAATGAGCACAATAAGCGCGCGCCTTTTTAAACCTGAAAAAAGCGAAGATATTAGTACTATTTCATTTGCGATGATTCCAGGTTATGCTCTTTTTGGAGTAGCTTCAATAGTTTTTCATGCTTTGAGGATTTTGTACGATCTTATTGTCAATCTAAAGGATGGGCGGGTCGGCGATGCCTTGGATATTGTGGCTGATGATATTTTTAACATTATCCGAGATGTTTGTTACACTCCACTTCTCATGTTAGTGGCTCTATATGGCGTAATTTTTTCAAGGGAAGGAAGAGAGCTTATGGGCATCCTCGATCTTTCTTGGCATCATGGAGTGACATATGAAAATGACATTAGAAATGTCCTAGAGAAGCTTACAGATGAACATAAAGATATGAGTGTTTGGAATCTATACTGGACAGCCCTCAAGACTGATAAACTAGTGTTCTATCTTCCATGGTGTATGCAGTCTCGCGGCAACGTTAAGGAGAAATTCGAGATCGATTGGGAGCTCACACCAAAGAGAACTCAAGAACTCTTGCTAGAAAAATTTAATCTTGCTCCCTTAGCGACTCCTCGATAGGAGTCAGGAGTCTCACTTCTAGCTGGGATTCAGAGATGAGGAGCTTTTTCCCACCAATTTCTAGGACGTAAAGGAGCGTTTTGGGGCTGAGCGAGCGCTTTTCCAAAATCTTAATCGTTAAATTTTGATTCATAAATCTCATCCGCCCTTGAGAAAGCCGTCTCAGAGCCCAGAAGGTGAGGAATACCAAAACCAATAGACCCACTAAAGAAAGGATCATTTTTAAAAAGGCGTGCTCATAGGAAGGTGTGTCGGGAGGCAATTCAGGTTGAAGGGGGACAACTTCCTGGGTTTGAGGGGGAGGTGTTGGCGGTGGTGTCACATCGGCGGCATAGGAGTGGGTAAAGAATACCAGTAGCAACAAACAAAGTAATTTTTTCATATCTAGTCCTTATTCTATAAATGAGTAATAATATCACAAAGGGACTTTATGCACAAAGGGTGGATTGCGTTAGATATCGACGGGACGATCACAGATCTTTTGGATGGTATTCCACAAGAGGTGATTGCGTATTTGGAAGATTTGGATAAAAAGGGCTGGAAGATCCTGTTTATTACAGGGAGGAGCTACTCCTTTGGTCATAAAGTCCTCCAGACATTTTCAATGCCCTATTTTTTCGCTGTGCAACATGGCGCAGATATTTTGAAGATGCCTGGAACATCTTTTTTTAGCAGATCTTATCTTTCTCACAAGGTGATCGATTTACTTGAGGAGGTCTATGTTGGGCAACAAGAGGACTTTTTAGTTTATGCAGGATATGAGAAAGGGGATTTTTGCTACTGGCGGCCAGAGAGGTTTTCGAAAAAAGTTTTAGGTTACATTGAGCTCATCCAAAAACTCTGCGTTGAGCCTTGGAAAGCTGTAAAGTCTTTTGACTTTAGTCCAAACACTCAATTTCCACTGATAAAATGTGTGGGTACTTTTGAAGAGATGAGAAAAATTTACGACAAGCTCAAATCCTATGCGCAGCTTCATGTCACCATGATTAAAGACCCTATTTCTAGAGAGCTTTATTTAGTTTTAGTGACAGATGCCCATGCCACTAAGGGGGAAGCATTAAAACGGATCTTAGCTGCGCATAAAGAGAAGGGAAAGGTGATTGCTGCAGGAGATGACCAGAACGATATTAGCATGCTTCAGGTGGCAGACGTTGCCATTGCTATGGAAACAGGTCCAGATGAGCTCAAAGCCTGCGCAAATATCATTGCATCTCCCGCGAGTGAATATGGGATTATTAAAGCATTAGAGAGGGCCATTGTATAGCTTAGTTACAGGAGGAGGGAAGGGTCTTGGCGCGCATCTATGCAAAACCCTTAAAAGTGGAGGGAGGGAGGTTGTGGCTCACTATCGGACAACCAAGCCCGAAGGAGAAAATGCTCTCTATGGAGATTTCTCAACAATTCAGGGAACGGAAGAATTTATTCAGAGTTACCTCTCCCGTTATAAAGAGACAGATATTTTAATCAACAATGTGGGCAGTTATTTCATTGCTCCTGCATCTCTTACACCCTCTGAGGTCTGTCACGAGCTTTTCCAAACAAATCTTCACGCCCCCTTAGCTCTGATACAAGCGCTTAAACCCAAGCAGATCATCAATATCGGCGTGAGCGGGTCCCATCTTCCCCACGCAAATACTTATGCAACCCTCTACGGAATGGCAAAACTTTCTCTTTACATGCTTACAAAATCGCTTGCCAAAGAAGGGATGCATATCAACATGGTCTCTCCTGGTCATATGGAAAATTCTATCGATTTACAAGACAAACCCTTTGTCACCTTCGGAGAAGTGGCAGAGGCGATCGAGTTTCTCTTAAATAATCCTTCCATCACAGGACAAAACATCGAGGTGGTCAAAAGATGACGGTAGAAAATAAGGATAAGTTTGTAACGAAGACTGGAGAAAATACGTTTAATATTTGTTGGGGCGGTGATCAGAACGTCATCCATACATTTGCTCTTTTTACAAAAGGAAAGTTAGAGACTGTTTCTGAGGGGGAATTTTTGATCCATTTGCCAGAGGAGCATTTGGAAGAAGACGCTTTAGAAATTAGATGCTTTTTAAATATCCACGAGGAGAATAAGATTAACATCAAAGCGACAACTTTTCGCTTGGGAGAAACTGTGGAGATTTTTTCTAAAGATCTTAAGATAGAGCTCAGCTTTCACTCTGATGAGGGGAATTACTTGGGACACATCTCACAGGCGAATCGCCCCCACTCGAAGAATGTGAGCATCTTCGACGCCTACGACTGGCAGATTGCGCTCAGGACCATCCGGCGGCCTGTGAGTGCCACTCTGCGAGCAAACCTGAAGATTATTAGTTTATTAAAATGAGTAAGGAGAAAAGATTATGGCTGTGAATAGCATCTCAACTTCATCATCAGAATTAATAGCACTTTTGCTGCAAAAAGTGAACGAAAGAAAGGCTCGTATACCAACAGATATCGCTTTAGTAGTAGAAAGGATCAATGAAGAAAAAGATCAGATGCAGGAAGAGCATCGAAAAGTATTAATGAAGGAAGCTAAAGACAAATCAACTGACGTGGTAATAAAAATGGCAACAGGAATAACCCAGGCGCAATCTGGGGCTAAAAAAGTCTATGGGTTAGCACGCCTAATAGAAGAGCTAACAGAAGATTTAGACGCGTTTAAGTTGGAAGAAAAAGTAAAGGATGCCTTTAAAACTTTCAGGAGTGAGGCCTTAAAGTGTGGAGTTATGGCACCATCAGAACTTTCATCATTACCCCACCCGCTGCAAGCAAGCGAGGAAGCGAGCCAGGTAAAAGCACGATTAGAAGAAGCAAGAAGCAACTTATGGAAGATCTGTGCTGTACAGACGATGGTAGAAAAAGCGCTACCTGAAATACTGAACAAACTAGAACAGGCGATGAGCGCTGCCTGTGCTGAGGCTGAAAATGGACGGGAAATTGTAAAAAAAGCAGGTTTAATACCTCTAGAAGTTGCTACAAGTGATAGTATTACGACCATGAAGCAAAAAATGCTAAAAGTTAACAAATATCTCTTTCAGGCAGTTCATGCAGAACGTGAAGCAAAAGCTGGACTTGCAGGAATCCGGGAGGCGCAGGCCAATGTGGACAAGCTACTTTCTTTAACTGACGGTTTATACGAAGGACTTTCTCTTTAGAAGGATCAGTGAAGTCTAGTTTCTCTTTTGCGTTTGCAAAGAGGATGAGTCCATAGCCATTCCCATGGCGTGCATACCGTTATCGACGTAGAGGGTCACTCCGGTGATAGCTGATGCGCGACGGTTGGAGAGGAGGAATGCGGCTGCATTGCCGACCTCTTCGGCCATCATCTCTTTTATGAGAGGGGCGTTGGCTTTTGAGTATTCGATCATGCTGTCGATGGTGCCAATCGCTCTGGCGGCTCTACTGCGCAGAGGGCCGGCAGAGATGGTGTTTACGCGGATCCCCCACTTTCTTCCAGCTTCCCAGGCAAGGGTACGGGTGTCGCTTTCCAGGGCTGCTTTGGCAGAACTCATGCCGCCGCCATAGCCTGGTACCGCTTTTTCTGAGGCGAGGTAGGTGAGAGAGACTGTAGAGCCCCCGGGGTTGATGATGGGGCCAAAATGTTTGAGCATACTGACAAAAGAATAGGCGGAAGCACTTACGGCTGCCAGGTACCCTTTTCTCGAGGTTTCTAATAGAGGTTTTTTTACTTCAGGTCCGTTGGCGAGGCAGTGGACGACAATGTCGATATTTCCAAAATCTTCTGCAATTTTAGCTGCCACTTCTGAGATCGTATAGTGGGAAGCCTCTTGGTAGCGTTTGTTGTCTTTAATTTCTTGAGGAACATCATCGGGGGTATCAAAGGCAGCGTCTAAGGCGTAAAGCTTGGCGTACTCCATTAAAGAGCCGTCAGAAAGGAGCCTTGATTCGTCAAACTTACCCAGTTTCCACGATTGGGTGAAGATATTCACCATAGGGGTCCAGGTCCCAATCAAAATGGTCGCACCTGCTTCAGCGAGAGCCTTGGCAATGGCCCAGGCATACCCCTGATCGTCCCCCACACCTGCTATAAAAGCTTTTTTCCCTTTAAGATCCATCATAGTTACCCCACTGTATGAGGTAGCCTTTATAGCATATTGTAATCTTTAAGGGAATGGATTACTTCTTTTTTGGACGAAAACCGACATTTCTAGCCCGCAAGTATATAATTAATATTTTAGTTGTTTATAAACATTAATTATAGTAATATACTCTATATAATATTAAAAACTAACAAGGGGAGAGGTGTTTTATGGCTATTATTTGTAATAGTAGTAGTGAAGGAAGTTCACCAGTGATAATTTCTTTGCGACAAGTGGCGGAAAGCAAGGCTCGTGTAACAACAGATATTGCTTCAGTACTAGCTAAGATTGATGCAGACGTAAGACGATGCTATGAAGATGGGTCTTTCTCTGAGGAATCATACAAAGCAAGCCTAGTAACATCAGGTTTCTTACCACGTGAGGCGAGTGAGGTGGCAGAAAAAGTTGCAATAGGAATTGTCCGAACAATAATGGGGTGTTCAAAAGTCAATGAGTTACAGCTGATAGCGCGTGGTGTATATCAAGATGGCGGCTATCTGAAAACAATAACGAAGGCGGCCGAAAAAGAACCTCCTTTTCGGGATCCTCAACTCTATCTGGAACGCGAATGTAACATGTCATTATTAACGATAGAGGCATATAAAGCAATCACTCAAGCCCTACTCGAACTAGAAAAGGCTGTAAGAAATGCAGTGACAGAGTATGAAGCAGGGGTGAAAGATGTAGAAGAAGGTTCCCAAACAATAAAAACTGTTATAGGCAATAGTCAAAATAATTTAGTGATAGACACTGAAAAGAGAGTCTCCCAGTTGAAGGATCAAGCAAAAATCGTAAGAAGAACTCTTTTAATTCTGCGTGAATCTCTAGTCGAGTGGATAACACATCTCCGCAAAATAAGAGAGGATGAAAAGCAGCTCCTTAGCGTGGTCCTCCACCTAGAAGAGGAGGCCCCTCGCATGAACCTCCACCAACCAGAGGTTTATGGCTAGTGCTAGTGTTAGTGAAGGGAGTCCGCCAATGGCAATTTCGCTGCAACAAGTGCATGCAAGAAGGGCTCGTGTAACAACAGATATCGCTTCAGCGCTGGCACACATCGATCCGCCAAAAGATGAATGGAATAGATGGAAGATATCACTAGAAAACAGAATGATAAAAGTAAATAGCGGTTTATCAATGAAATACAAAGAAGAGCAAGAATTTTACTTTCAGAACAGCGTGAGGCTCTGGTCCAATGGATAGTATATCTTCCCAAATTAAGAGAGTATGAAGCGGCGTTCTACAATTCAAGAACTGAATAGACCTTACTTCTTTTTTTTGCCCATCATGAGCCGTCTCCACCCTTCGGCGGTGAGGACTTTACGATGGGATCCTTTGGATGTTGAAGTTTTTTCTTTAGGTTTTTGTTCCATAATTTTCTTTGTCGGAGCCTTTTTTATGGGTTTTTTGACGGGAGGAGCTTTCTTTACAGGCTTCGTCGTAAACCTTCTCAGTAGGCGCCTGATCATAGATAGAGTCCCCCTTACCTCAACTTTAAAGGGTTTTTCTACATTTGTCAAGAAAATATTTTAATGCACTGAAAATGAGGCGGAAAGCTACACTGATGGGATATGGAAATTGAAATTGAGTATTTGGGACAGCTTGCGACCCGGTGTGTCCACGGGGAAAATGGAGAGTGTCCGGTCCATTTAAGCTTGCATCCCGAAACCACGTGTGAATTTATCTACAATTGGGGAGGAGCGTGAGATTTCAGGTTGTTCCTTGTTATTTCTGTGCGGGTGGGGAAGCAGAGAGAAAAAAGATCATCGATCAAATTATTATAGCTTTGCGAAAACTCGATCCACTTGTTTTGCCAAGGTCTTATAATGCGGAGGAAACCCCTGTCTCTTCCGTGATGGGAGAGTTAGAGACAAGACCCCTTTTGGGAAAATTTTCCATTATTGTATTTGATGGAATAGAAAAGCTGAAAAAAGCCGAAATCCAGATTCTGGAGAATTATATCGCAAAACCTGCCCCCTATGCTCACCTGATTTTAGGGGGGACAACTCTTAAAATAACAAAAGGGGTATTTGCTTTTGATCTCTCCTCTGAAAAACCTTGGGAAAAACAGAATCGGCTTAAAGAATGGATGATGGGAGTTGCTGCCAAAGAGAAAAAAAGGCTGACCCCTGATTTAATAGCTTATCTTTTTGCCCGCGTGGGCCCAGAGGTTGCCGCGCTTGAACAGGAATTAAATAAGCTGATGACTTACGCCCTTGATAAAGAGGTGATCGATGTAGGCGATGGAGAAAAGCTCTGCCCCATGCCCGCCGCAGTTACTAGTTGGAAGCTTGTCGAGATGCTTGTAGTAGAGGGAAAAATGCCCCCCAATCCTCCCATAGAAGACACCTCCTCCCTTCTCGCCTTTATGGGGCAGATCCGCTACCAGCTCGAGCAAGGGATGAAAAAGGGAGGGAGAAAACCTTTCTTTGTGAATGCCCTTAAAGAGCTTTTTCATTTAGAGGTCCAAGTTAAGACACTGAATGTAGACCCGAGAGTTTTATATGATATATTTGCTGCCAAACTTATTAGATCCAGACGCACTTAAAGAGTTTTCCTTTCCCCCTGCTCTTGCACAAATTGTCCCCACGTTAACGGGGCTCATTGCTGAAAGTGAAAGGGGCTCGCGCACCTTTTTAAAACAGTTTTCCACCCACATCCCCATTTTTTTATTAAATGAACACACAAAAGATGCGGATATCGCTGACTTCATTCATAAGTTCAGCGGAAAGTGGGGACTCATTTCAGATGGAGGCCTCCCATGCCTCGCAGATCCAGGGGCCAAACTAGTAGCTCTCGCGCGCAAAAAAAACATCCCCATCAAAGCGATCAGCGGTCCATGCTCGATTACGCTTGCCCTCATGCTCTCCGGCATTCCCAGCCAATCGTTCACCTTCCACGGCTACCCCGACAAAGATCTCCTCTCGTTAGAAAAAAATCACACCCACATCTTCATCGAAGCTCCCTACCGGAATCAAAAATTTCTCGAGCAGCTCATCAAAACCCTCCCAGACAAAACCCTCCTCTGCACCGCCACCGACCTCACCGCCCCCACAGAAGAAGTACATACATTCCCCATCTCCGCCTGGAAAAAATACCCTCTACCGCAAATCAACAAAAGACCTACGGTCTTTTTATTTTTAACGCAAAACGCAAAACGCAAATTGCAAAACGAAGAAAGAATTAAGAATTCTTAGATTTCTTTTGTTTTGCGTTTATTGTTTTGCGATTTGCGTTTCTTCAAATGCGTTTCTTCAAACTAGGCTTTATACTTCATCAGGAACTTGCGTTCTCCTTTTGGGAGAGGGCGCTTTTTTCGCTTGGAGAAGAATTTTTGCGCGAGCTCAGAGAGACGGGTAGATTTTTTCTTGGTGAGCTTTTTTTTCTTGAACTGGCGCTGACGTTCTTTTTGCTTGTCTTTTGATAGAGTGATGGGGCTTGTTTTATAGAGCTTCTTCGGTAGCTTAGGCGCGAGCTTCCTGCGAGGAGGAGGCTCTGGCAAATAACGTCTGGCCGGCGGGGGCTTGGGGCGTATGCTTTGTACCATAACCGCATCTTAGATCTATACCCAATTAAGTTGAAGAATTGTTTATTGACATATGCAGCAGTAAATGAGATAAAAGTTTTATGAGATTGTTAACTTTGCTCCTCTTTGTAAACCTGCTGATCTATGCCTCTCCCACTACTATTTATGTCATGAGCAACACTGGTGATGAGGGCGGCACTATGGATCAAAATCTAAATTACGCTCTCCAAACTATCGGGGGTGACACGATTATCGACTGCTCGATGATCGCTGGAAACACAATCACTTTAGACGTTCCGTTACCGGCTATAGGAATCAATCCCCTAAACCCAGAAGTGCCGCCAACAGTTACTATTTATGGCTACGGTGTGATTATCGAGGGAAGTAATTCTCTCCCTGCTTTCTCTTTGGCCCAAGGCTCATTAACTATTTCTGGCTTTACCATTCAGAATTGTCTTTCAGAAGGTGGTAGGGGGGGAGCGGGTCTCACCGGTGGCGGTGGAGGAGCAGGTGGAGGTGGAGCGCTCTACATACACCCGGGCACTGTGATGACAATTTCTGCTACAGCCTTCAATGGTAATCAAGCTGCGGGTGGTGCTGGGGGCGCAGGCTCCACAGGCACTTCTCATGGTGCAGGGGGCGGCGGTGGGGGTTACGGCGGCGGCTTCGGCGGTGCAGCGATGACGGTACCGGCGGGCGCTACGGGGCCCGGAGGAGGCGGCGGTGGCGGTGGCAATGCTAGTATGAATATTGGAGCAGGCTCTCAGGGACATCCTGCTGGGAATAATACTTTCACAAATTATGGTGGCGCCGGCGGCGGCGGAGTGGTTCAGAGTACCTCTCTGGCAGGAAATGGAGGCGCCGTTGCGGGCAATACTAATACTGGAATTCTTTCTAACGGCGGGGGAACGGCGGAGGTGGGAGGGGCTGGTGGAGGCGCGGGTTCTTCTCCCTGTATTTTCTCCGTTCCCTCTCCCTGTAATGGGGGTGGCCACGGCGGCGGCTCGGACACAGGAGGCGGGGGAGGAGACGGCATTGGTTATATGTCCACTTATGGTGCTGGCGGCGGCGGTGCCGGTATTAATTTCAGCGCTTCAGGTTATGGCGCGAGTGGAGGTGCGGGGGGATTTGCTTGCGCCGGAGGAGATGGAGGAACTCTTGGCGGTGGCGGTGGGGCTTCAGTGCATAATGCAGGCGGTTCTGGAGGTTTTGGCGGAGGGGGCGGTGCTGGCCCTTCCCCCGGGCATGACCCATATGGCCTTGGCGGATCAGGTGGTATGGGATCACCGGCAGGAGGTGGTGGAGGGGCGGGACTGGGAGGCGCTATCTTTATTCAAGAAGGAGCCCTCCTCATTATTCAAGACGGTATCAGTTTTTCCGGTAATTCTGCAGCCGGGGGAAGCGGAGGAAGTGGCTCTACAGGCGGGGGAGACGGGCTTCAATTGGGACAGGATATTTTTATTCAATCGGGCGGCGCTCTGACTTTCCAGATCGACGGAACAGTGACTATTCCGAGTCCAATCGAGGGAGCATTTTATCTCTCAAATATCACACCTGCGGTCATTATGTCAGGTACAGGAACTGTCAGCCTAAGCGGATTCAACACTTATTTGGGAGGGACCTCCATCCAATCGGGAACTCTTAATCTAAATGGTTCAGTTCTTGGAGATTTATCGATCGAATCTGCAGGTACGTTATCGGGCAATGCCATGGTTGGAGGAAGTCTTTATAGTAGCGGAACAATCTCGCCAGGCAATTCTATTGGCACAGTCAATGCTACAGATCTTTTCCTATATTCTACAAGCGTCTATGACGTTGAGATCAACTCTTTAGGTGAAAGCAATCAGATTGTCGCTGCCGGATCGGCTCAGGTTGGTGGTAGCATTGTAGTTAGCCCTGAGAGTCTTAACTTAGGAGCTCCCCTTACCTACACCATCATCACGACAAAAACAGGTGTGACGGGAGAATTCTCTTCGTTCACTAGCACTTCTCCTGCCCTCATGAGCTTGATCTATGATCCTTTGACTGTCGAGCTCACATATTTGCCCTTGGATTCGATCAGCCTCACAGGCAACGCTCTTAGAGCTGCCAGTTGCTTTGTCAGTGCTCCTTTCATCACAGGATCTGATAGAGACAAGGTTGATGCTCTATTACTTGCCTCAAGTTTCGACGATATCCAAAAGGCGTTTGCACAAATGGGCCCTGCAGAGCTCTCTAGCGTTGCGCAAATTCAGCTTCTGGACGCCATCCTTATCCGTTCTGCCTATACTAAACACATGCAGGAGTCTGAGTGCCAAGAGTCCGTTAATCTCTGGGGTAATCTCATTGGACAGTGGCAACAGCAAAAAAGGGAAAATAACCTTTTTGGATATAACGACACTACCCTCGGTGCTACAATTGGTGTCGACTACCAGATTCCCAACTTGATTGTGGGGGGCGCCTTTAGCTATACCCATGATGACTTTCATTGGAAACAATCCTACGGAAAAGCTAACATCAACAGCTACTATGTAGGATTCTACGGCTGCACGGATTACAAGGGATTTTACTTTAACGCGGCACTCCTCGGCGCACAAAATAATTACGATACAACACGCCACCTTCACTTCGCAACCCTCTCTAGGCACGCTCA